>BDSU01000004.1 GCA_002897675.1 bacterium BMS3Abin02
CCGGAGTCACATCGGTGGGCGCCGAGGAGCTGAGGGCCCGCCTCTCGAGAATGCCTACCTCGACGCTGACCTCACAACAGATCGACGACCTCCTCTGGACACGCGAAGAAGAGAAGCTCGGCCACGACGTGTACGCAGCACTGTACGACAAGTGGCAACTCCCGATCTTCGCCAACATCGCGTCGGCGGAACAGACTCACACCGACGCGATCGCGCAATTGCTGGAGCGCTACAACCTCGACGACCCGGCCGACGGCGAGCCGGCAGGGCTGTTCACCACACCGGACCTCCAGAAGGCGTACGACGAGTTCGTGGCTCAGGGCAATCAATCCCTGGTTGCCGCTCTCACCGTCGGCGCGACCGTCGAAGAGATGGACATCTTCGACCTGCAGCAGCGAGCGACCGATGTCCCTGACGTCGCCCTCGTCTACGCGATCGCGCAGATGGCGTCCCGAAATCACCTGCGTCTGTTCGTCGCGGACCTCGTCCAGCGTGGCGCAACCTACACACCCACCTACATCTCTCAGGACGAGTACAACGAGATCATCTCCTCACCACTCGAACGCCACTTCGCGGGCTGACGGACATCCCCGTCGGTGAAGCACGCCGGCTCTCGGTCACCGCACCCGGCGGTCCGGAAGTACCCAACCAACCGGACCAGTCGTGAACGAGTAGGTGCCCTCCAGCACATACGCCCCCCTGACACCGCTGATCCTGACGAGTACGCCCTGGAGTGACTACTTCGGGCCCGCCGCTCAACCGCGCGGCTCGTCTGCTCGGCACGGGCCACGGCGGACAAGTACTCATCTCGACGGCAACCAGGGAGATCGTGGCGGACGCTGGATTCGACTTGGTCGACCTCGGTCACCACCGTATCCGAGACCTCACCCGGCCGGAGCACATCTATCAACTGCGGTATCCAGACCTTCCAGTGTCGTTTCCACCGCTGCGCAGCCTGAACACTCGTCCACACAATCTGCCCGTCAAACTCACCAGCTTCGTCGGTCGCGACGCGGAAGTTCGAGAGGTCACCAAGTTGCTTGCCGAGACGCGCCTCGTCACGCTCGGCGGGGTCGGTGGTGCCGGCAAGATCCGGCTTGCGCTCCACGTGGCTGCCGAGGTGCTCGACTCGTACGGGGATGGTGCATGGGTGGTAGAGCTCGCCCCGATATCAGACCCGGAACTGGTCGTCAATCAGGCTGCAGAGGCGTTCGGTGGTTCGCGCCGTGGAAACGACCGGCAGCCGCCGCCTCGTGGATGTCCTGGCCGACTACCTCGCCAACAAGCACGTACTGCTGGTGCTCGACAACTGCGAGCATGCTCTCGAGTCGAGCGCTCTCGTCGCCGAAACTCCACTGACCCGCTGTTCGGGGTTGACCATCCTTGCTACGAGTCGTGAACTGCTTGCCGTCCCCGGCAAAGTCGTCTACTCGATCCCACCACTCAGCCTTCCGATGGTCGAGTCCACCGGACTCGAGGGAGCCGATGCCGTCCTTCTTTTCGTGGACAGGGCCGCTCTGGAGGGGTTTCGCGAGCTGCAGAACCCGTACGGCGTGGTCAAGTCCCTCCGGCGGATGGGCCGGCCGGCAGCGGCCATGGAGGAACCGGAGCGTGCAACTCGGCTGCTTGCCACAGCGGAGGTGCTTCGCGAGAGTGTGGGAGGATCGCTCTCGGTGCACGATCGCAAGCGTATGGATGCGGTCACCGAATCGCTCGAGGCAGCTGCCACACCAAGTCGGTTTGCACAGTGGTGGGCAGCAGCCGCAGCCATGGACACGGACGAAGCCGTCGCACTCGCCCTGGCGGAGTGAGGGCGATCTGCATAGTCTCTCCCAATCCTCCTCACCAGGACCGCCATGAACCTCACACTCCTCGGCCGCCAGGCTTGCCACCTGTGCGATAAGGCTGCGGACGCGCTCGCTGCCTTACGCGACGAGTTTCATCTCGTTGTCACCTCCGTGGACATCGACGGCCATGACGATCTGGTTCGTGACTTCGGCGTTCGCATTCCCGTGGTCCTCGGACCGGACGGAGAGGTCCTCGCCGAGGGCATCGTGACCGAGGCGAAGCTGGCGATGGAATTCGGGCGGCTTTGTGAGTGAGTGCTCACTCAGTTAGTCTGTCGTCGTGACGAAACACGATCGAGCCGAACCACTCCCCCCCGACGACCGCAGACGGGCCATTGTCGATGCCGTCATCCCTCTTCTCCTGGAGAGGGGCTCGACCGTCACGAGCCGGGAGATGGCAGAAGCCGCAGGCATCGCCGAGGGCACGATCTTTCGCGTCTTTCCCGACAAGGCCTCTGTCATTGCGGGGGCAATCAAGGCGAGCATGGACCCCGCACCGGTTCAGGATGCACTCGCACATGTTCCAGAAGACATTCCCATGGAGGCCCAGCTCGAAAAAGCCGCACGGGTGCTTCTCGACTGGAGCGGCCGTGTCGGTACGCTTTTCGGAGTCCTGCGGACCGTGCACCCCCCGACGACAGGACGGCCATCGGGAGGTCGCCGCATCTTCAGAGAATCGAACGCCGCAATCCTCGCCGCCCTCACCGACCTTTTTGAACGCCATCGGGATCGCCTCCGGGTAGCGCCTTCCCGGGCCGCCGTGGCCTTCCGTGGGCTCGTCTTTGCCAGTGCGCATCCGATGAGCGACGAGAAGCTGACAGCAGAAGAGATCGTCGCCATGCTCTTGACGGGTATCGCCATCTCTGATGTACAGGACTGATGCTGCTCCGACTCCTCCACGAATACCTCAAGCCCTACAAGCGCGAGATTGTGATCGTGATCACCCTCCAGCTGGTTGGCACCATCGCTTCCCTATTCCTGCCCAGCCTGAATGCGAACATCATCGATAACGGTGTCGTGCGGGGTGACACGGCCTACATCATCCGCATTGGGACATGGATGCTCGCCATCTCCCTGCTTCAGGCCGCCAGCCTGATCCTCGCCGTGTACTTCGGCGCGCGAGCGGCGATGGCGTTCGGACGCGACCTGCGCTCGGCGACGTTCCACCGGGTGATCGAGTTTTCCGGTCGGGAGATGGCCCGCTTCGGCGCCCCTTCGCTCCTCACCCGCAACACCAATGACGTCCAGCAGGTACAGATGCTGGTCCTGACCACGTTCACCATGCTGATCGCCGCCCCGATCATGATGGTCGGCGGGGTGATCATGGCCCTTCGCGAAGACGTGGGGCTCTCATGGCTCGTAGCTGCGATCGTCCCACTACTGGTCGTGATGATCTGGTTCATCACCTCGCACATGGTGCCGGGTTTCCGTCGCATGCAGCGCTGCCTCGACACGGTCAACAAGGTCCTCCGGGAGCAGATCACCGGCATCCGCGTGGTGCGCGCCTTCGTCCGCGAACCGTTCGAAACCAGCAGGTTCGGGGAGGCAAACACCGCCCTCACCGAAGTTGCGATCCATGTCGGCCGCTGGATGGCCGCCATCTTCCCGTCGGTGATGCTCGTGATGAACGCCTCGACCGTGGCCGTCCTCTGGTTCGGCGGTCTTCGGGTCGGCGCAGGGGCGATGCAGATCGGCTCTCTCACCGCTTTCCTGTCCTACCTGATCCAGATTCTCATGGCCGTCATGATGTCCACGTTCATGCTCATGCTCCTTCCCAGGGCGTCGGTGTCCGCAGACCGCCTCGGCGAGATCCTCGCCACCAAACCCTCGGTGGTCCCGCCCGCCCACGGGATCACCGAACTCCCCCGCCACAGCACTATCGAATTCGACGGTGTCGGGTTCCGCTACTCCGGCGCTACCCACGCCGTCCTGAGCAATATCACATTCGCCGCGCAACCGGGCCAGACCACCGCGCTCATCGGGTCCACGGGGACGGGCAAAACAACCCTGGTCAACCTCATCCCCCGTCTCTTCGACGCAACGGAAGGGCACGTCCTCGTCGACGGAGTCGACGTGCGCCTCATCGACCCTGACACGCTTTGGGGCAAGATCGGCTTCGTGCCTCAGAAGGTCTACCTGTTCTCCGGAACAGTGGCCTCCAACCTCCGCTACGGCAAACCGGACGCCACCGAAGCCGAGATGTGGGAGGCCCTCGAGATCGCCCAGGCCAAGGACTTCGTCGAAGCAATGCCGGAAGGACTCGACGCGCAGATCTCCCAGGGTGGCACCAACGTTTCCGGCGGGCAGCGCCAGCGGCTCGCAATCGCACGAGCCCTCATCCGTCGACCCGAGATCTACCTGTTCGATGACTCGTTCGCCGCCCTCGACGTCGCGACCGATGCCCGTCTGCGCCATGCACTCGCCGGCGTCACCGCAGATGCCACCGTCATCATCGTGGCCCAGCGGGTTGCGACCATCAAGGAGGCCGATCGAATCGTAGTGCTCGAGAACGGAAGCATCGTCGGCCTCGGAACACACGACGAATTGCTGCAAACCTGCCCCACCTACGTTGAGATCGTCGATTCGCAGTTCGCTGCGGAGGCATCATGACCGCCCCACGTACGATGAAGCCAACCGAGCGCATCCAGGGCCAGGGCGGACCGGGGCGGCATGGCCCTTTCGGCAGGGGAATGGTGGGTCAGAAGGCACTCGACTTCGGCCCCTCCGTCCACCGCCTCGTCACACGACTCCGGCCCGAACTCGCCAGAGTCGTTGCCGTGATCGTTGCCGGCGTGACCAGCGTGACCCTGTCCACCCTCGGCCCGAAAGTGCTCGGAAAGGCCACCGACATCATCTTCTCCGGGGTCCTCGGCAAGCTCCTGCCTGCCGGAATGACGAAAGCCCAAGCTATCGAAGCGGTGAGGGCCCGCGGCCAAGAGAAGATCGCCGAGATGCTGAGCGGAGTCGACGTCGTGCCGGGTCACGGCATCGACTTCGTCGCCCTTCGCCGGGTGGTCCTCATCGTGCTGGCGCTTTACGTGTCCGCCGGCCTGTTGCGATTCCTGCAGGGATACATCCTCAACGACGTCGTCCAGCACACCATCCTGCGTATGCGCTCCGATGTCGAGGACAAGATCAACCGACTTCCCCTGCGCTTTTTCGATCGCCAGCCTCGAGGCGAACTGCTGAGCCGGGTCACCAATGACCTCGACAACGTCTCCCAGAGCCTCCAGCAGACCATGAGCATGCTCCTGAGTTCACTGCTCACGGTCGTCTTCGTGCTCGCGATGATGTTCTACATCTCCCCGACACTCGCCCTGATCACGCTTGTGACGATCCCGTTGACGATGATCGTGGCCGGAACGGTCATGCGACGGTCCCAGACGAAGTTCATCACCCAGTGGCGCCGCACGGGCACCCTCAACAGTCAGATCGAGGAAGCGTTCACCGGCCATTCCCTCGTCAAGGTGTTCGGTCGCCAGTCCGAAGTCCAGGCATCGTTCGAAGTCGAGAACGAGGAACTGTTCAAAGCCAGCTTCGGCGCTCAATTCCTCTCCGGGCTGATCATGCCGATCGCAACCCTCATCGGGAACCTCAACTACGTCATCATCGCCGTGCTCGGTGGTCTCCGGGTTGCAGGCGGAACGATGACCCTCGGCGATGTGCAGGCATTCATCCAGTACTCCCGCCAGTTCACCCGACCCGTCTCTCAGATCGCCTCGATGGTCAACCTTCTCCAATCGGGCGTCGCCTCGGCCGAGAGGGTCTTCGAATTACTCGACGCGGAAGAGGAGCCAGGTGACGAACGGACCACCAAGACCCCCACCGTCACCCACGGGAGGGTGGCATTCGAGGACGTCTCGTTCCGCTACGAAGAGGACCAGCCGCTGATCGAGCATGTGAGCTTCCATGTCGACCCAGGTCAGACCGTGGCCATCGTCGGACCGACCGGGGCAGGCAAGACGACCCTCGTCAACCTGATCATGCGCTTCTACGATATCGATTCGGGACGCATCACGCTCGACGGGATCGACATCTCCACGATGCGGCGCGACGACCTACGGTCACAGACTGGCATGGTGCTCCAGGACACATGGCTTTTCCGTGGGACGATCCGGGAGAACATCGCCTACGGGCGCCCCGACGCCGGCGAGGACGAGATCCTGGCCGCGGCGCGTGCCACATACGTCGACCGGTTCGTGGGCGCCCTCCCAAACGGTTACGACACCGTGGTCGACGACGAAGGCGGCACGATCAGCGCAGGCGAGAAACAGCTCATCACCATTGCCCGGGCGTTCCTCGCCGATCCTGCCCTGCTGATCCTCGACGAGGCGACGAGTTCGGTCGACACCCGGACGGAACTGCTCGTCCAGCACGCCATGTCCGCATTGCGTGCCGACCGGACCAGCTTCGTAATCGCCCACCGTCTGTCCACCATCCGTGACGCAGATCTCATCCTCGTGATGGAAGATGGATGCATCGTCGAGCAGGGGAACCACCGCCAGTTGCTCGACCTCGGTGGCGCGTACGCCACGCTTCACGAATCCCAGTTCAAGGGGCCCGCCAAGCTCGAAAACGGCGTCACGATCCCCACAGGTCCTCCCTCGGGAAGGCCGGCCGTTGCCGGTCCTCAGTGACGAGGCAGGCCGATCTGCTCCGCTTCCGGTATCGGCGCTGTGGAAGTTCTGGGCGCGCTGCACACGACGCAGCTTCGGTCCCCTGCTTCACCAGTCGTGACGAGCCTGAGTCCCACGGAAGCGACGCCCTCCGCGAGCTCGCCCGAGCGTTCAGGGTGGTGTGCCGCTGGTGGTGTAGGTGTGGCCGAGTTTGGTGGTCCAGTGGTGGTCGCCGTCGGGGAGGGGTTTGTGGGTCCATCCGGCGTCGTGTCGGATGTGGTGGTCGTGGCGGCAGAGGGGGACGAGGTTCGTGACGGTGGTGGGGCCGCCGTCGGCGTAGGGTGTGCGGTGGTCGAGGTCGCAGCTCGCGGCGGGCATGCGGCATC
>BDSU01000005.1 GCA_002897675.1 bacterium BMS3Abin02
ATGCCTGGTGATAATACGGAGATGACGGTCGAGTTGATTACTCCGATCGCGATGGATGAAGGTCAGAAGTTCGCGATTCGTGAGGGTGGCCGTACTGTCGGTGCCGGCACCGTCACCAAAGTCATCAAATAGCCACCACCGCGTGAGCGGCATTCCGTATCACGTGCTTCGTGTTTCGCACGAAGAGAAGCAAAGCGAGTAGAGAACCATGGCATCTGACAAGCGTCCGCCAATCACATTGGCCTGCACCGAGTGCAAGCGGCGCAACTACGTGACAACCAAGAACAAGCGCAACACGAAAGAACGGCTGGAGCTCAAGAAGTACTGTGCATGGTGTCGGCAGCACACCGTTCACAGAGAGACTCGTTGAGCCGACGCGGGCGGTCGTGCCGTAGTAACGTGAATTCGCCTGTGGGTGGAGAAAAGGGGTTCCTCTGTCGGGGTGGGCCTGCGTCCACCCCGATGGCGCGTCCAATGGAGCCGACATGAGCCTCGACGAACTGACAGGCCGCCGCTACGGCCCGGTCCAGGTGCAGATCTACGCCGGACAGGTGGGCGCGTACGTGGAGGCCACCGGAGACGACATCGATCGTTGGCGTTGCTTCGCTCCGCCGTCGTTCGCCGGTGCCTTGCTCTTCGCCGTCGCCCCTGCGTTTCTCGCCGATCCGATCGTGGTCGGCGAGGTCCGAGCCGTCCTGCATGGAGAGCAGACGTTCACCTGGCACCGTCCCCTGCGGATCGGCCGGCCACTGTCGGTGACCGGCACTGTCGAGCGGGTCCGCTCTCGCGGCCGGACGGCGTTCATCACGTTCGGATTGGAGGTCGCCGACGCTGAAGCAGCAGAGCCAATCGTGCAGGGACGCTCGACCTTCGCCGCATTCGCCGAGGCTACAGGGCCAGGTAACGATGCCGGTGAGCCGGACGTTGCAGAGCGCGGGAGGAACGACCGTGCCTCCGGCCTCGAGTTTCCTCCGGCGGGTGCTCACATCGAGCCGCTCGAGAAGTCCGCGAGCCGTGCAGACCTCGTTCGCTATGCGGGCGCGTCCCACGACTGGAACCCCATCCATTGGGATCACGCCAGCGCCGTCGCCGTCGGTCTCGAAGGGGTCATCGTGCACGGCCTGCTGGCTGCGGCGTGGGTGACCCAGGCGGTCGCACGCTACGTGCCGGGAGAGCGCCCGATCGTCGATGCCCGGTTTCGGTTTCGCTCTCCGCTGCGGCCCGGGGTCGAGACGCGGGTCGTCGGTGAGGTCATCGACGATGCCGCCGGTCGGTTCCGGGCGGCCCTGCAATCGGAGACGGGGACGCACGTGACGGCCGATCTGGCGGTAACGCGATGACGAACCCGGGGGTCGAACGCAGTGAAACCGATGCACTCGTCAACCGTGCCCGCGCCGGAGACGCAGGGGCGTTCGAGCGGTTGGTGGAACTGCATCAGCACGAAGTGTTCAGCTTGGCGCTCAGATTGGTGGGAAACCGAGAGATGGCGGCAGATGTGGCACAAGAGGCGATGATCAGGGCGTGGCGGGCGCTCCCGCGGTTCCGGGGCGACGCCGCGTTCTCCACCTGGATCCACCGGATCACCGTCAATACGGCATGGACGCTGCGGACCCGTTCCAAGCGTCGATCGGTGGGGTCGCTCGACGAGGCCGGCGATGTGGCAGACCCAGGCTGGCTCACCCCGGAACGAGCAGGCGAGAGTGCCCTGTTACGCATTGCGTTACAGAGTGCGCTCGCTCGCTTGCCAGAGGTGCATCGCAAACTCGTCGTCCTCAAGGACGTCGAAGGCTGGACCCACGGTGAGATTGCCGACGTGCTCGGTATCACCGTGACGGCTGCGAAGGTGCGACTCCATCGCGCCCACGTCAAGCTGCGTGAGTACTTGAAGGAGGAGCTGTGACCTGGTTGCGATGCCGGAAGGTGCGCATGCTGCTGCCCGGACACATCCTCGGCAACGTGCCACTTCGTGAAGCCGACCAGGCGCACTTCGACCACTGCCTCGTCTGTCAGGCGGACGCCGCAGGGTATCGGACCGTTCGCAGAGCTCTTCTCGAGTTGAAGGACGAGACGGTGTCCGCCCCCGGGTGGTTCGTCACCAGGGTCATGTCCGTGCTCGACCGTCCGGTCTCTGCCAGTGCCAAACCTTCGAGGGCCCGCGTCGCCGTCGCCTTCTTGGTTGCCGGTGCCGCTGTGGCAATATGGGGCCGACGTCGGCTGCGGCCGGCGAGCTGACCGGGGTTTTACAGCCTCAATCGGGCGAACGTATAATCTCCATCCGTCCCGAACCCCTAGGGGTGTAGCTCGAAGTTGGTTAGAGCGCCGGTCTCCAAAACCGGAGGTTGGGGGTTCGAGTCCCTCCACCCCTGCCGAGAGGTAAGAAGATGAACCGAGAGATGCGCCGGCTCCAAGAACGTGAGGACCGGCGACTGAAGCAAAAGAGAAAGCAGCAGCAGCAGCGCAAGCGGCGTCCCCAGCGCGGGAACGAGCAGCTTTCACTCGTGCAGCGTCTGCAACGATTCGCCCGTGAGGTGCGGGCGGAGCTCAAGAGAGTGTCCTGGCCGAGTCGGGACGAACTCATCGCGTTCACGGCGGTGACGATCATCACCTCGACCGCACTGACGATCTACATCTTCGCCCTGGATTTCTTCTTCAAAGATGGCGTCCTCTTCTTCCTGGGGACCTCATGACCGAGACCGTCGAAGAACGACCCGTCAGCCCGTACGATCTGCCAGGCGACTGGTACGTCGTGCACTCCTACTCCGGGTATGAGAACAAGGTCAAGGCCAACCTCGAGTCCCGGGCACGCTCGATGCACATCGAAGACAGGATCTTCGAGGTCGTCATCCCGATGGAGGACGTCGTCGAGTTCAAGGGCGGGCGCAAGGTGACGGTCCCGAAGAAGGTCTTTCCCGGATACCTGCTCGTGAGGATGTATCTCGACGACGACTCCTGGTACGCCGTGCGCAACACCCCGGGCGTTACCGGCTTCGTCGGTTCCGGCGTGAAACCGACACCGTTGTCACGGCGCGAAGTCGAACGGTTCCTGGGCGTCCAGGATGTCGAGCCCAAGAAGAAGGCGCCTCGCTTCAAGCCGGCGTGGGAGATCGGGGAGACAGTGCGCGTGGTCACCGGGCCGTTCGCCGACTTCAATGGTGTCATCGAAGACATGAACGTCGACCAGCAGAAGGTCACCGTCCTCGTGAACATCTTTGGTCGCGATACCCCCGTCGAGTTGGGGTTCGGCGACATCCAGAAACAGTAAGAAAGCAGGCTCCCAGCCTCCAGCTACCAGCAGCCGACAAGAGGGCCGGGAGCTGGAGGCCGGAGGCAGGCGGCTGAAGACCGAGAACCGAAGACTGAGGACATGAAATGGCACGAAAGAAACTGGCTGCGATTCTGAAGCTGCAGATCCCCGCCGGACAGGCGACTCCCGCTCCACCGGTCGGCCCTGCGCTGGGTCAGCACGGCGTGAACATCATGGACTTCGTTCGCGCGTACAACGCCGCGACTGAGAGCCAGACGGGAACCATCGTCCCTGTTGAGATCTCGATCTACGAAGATCGCACGTTTACGTTTGTGACGAAGACGCCGCCGGCGGCAGTCCTTCTGCGCCAGGCGGCTCGTGTCGAGAAGGGCTCGGCGACACCCCAATCGGAGAAAGTGGGCAACGTGACCCGCGAGCAGATTCGTCAGATCGCCGAAACGAAGATGCCGGACCTGAATGCGGTGGACATCGAAGGTGCGATGAAGATCATCGAGGGCACGGCGCGCTCGATGGGAATAACGGTGGACGCCTGACCGAAGCTCAGATGTCCGTACACCAGGTACCAGGTACCAGGCACAGAACAGAGATGGGAGGCCTGTCAGAGAGCGGGCCGCTTGAACCACGGAGGTGAACAATGCCGAAGCACGGCAAGAACTACTCACAGGCCGCACTGCGCTACGACACCCACACGGCGTACTCGCCGGAAGAAGCGATCGAACTCGTCAAGATGTTCGCCTACGCGAAGTTCGACGAGACCGTCGAGGTGGCGTACCGCCTCGGGATCGATTCCCGGAAAGCCGATCAGTTGGTGCGCGGGACCGTTGGCCTGCCACACGGGACCGGCAAGACGGTTCGAGTCGCAGTCTTCGCAGATGGTGACAAGGCGCGTGAGGCCGAAGCCGCCGGTGCGGACATCGTCGGTGGCAAGGAACTCGCTGCAGAGATTCAGGCAGGTCGGGCGCTCGACTTCGACGTGACGATCGCCGTTCCCTCCATGATGGCCGAGGTCGGCAAACTCGGCCGGGTGCTTGGCCCGCGCGGGCTCATGCCAAACCCCAAAGCCGGGACCGTCACCATCGATGTCGGGAAGGCGGTGCGGGACTTCAAGGGCGGCAAGATCGAGTACCGCAACGATCGCTACGGCAACATACATGCTCCCATCGGGAAGGTCTCGTTCGATGCCGACAAGCTCCTCGAGAACCTGGCGGCCCTGACGTCAGAGATCATGCGCGCACGGCCCGCATCTACCAAGGGCCGATACCTTCACAACATGAGTGTGTCTTCGACGATGGGTCCCGGCGTCAAGGTCGATGTCGGCTCCGTCGACGACCTGATCGCCCTGGTGCATTAGGAGTCCGCTTCCCGACGCTGCAGCGCACGCTCGCCGGGAGCCCTTACGCTCGGCCCCGCGGTCTTGTTTCAACGCCTGGCCGCGGCACGAGGTACCGGGTACCAAGTACCCGGTAAGGCACCTCGAAGGTCCGGGTCATGCCCGGACCTTCAAGAACATCGGGGTCTCCGAACGGAGAGACGCTGGCTCCATGCGGGGAGCCTGGGCGACGGCGATGGGCGGCCGCCTCCCCGAAGCCTCTCAACGGCGAGTGCAGGGTAGGGGCTGCACGTTCGGCCGGAGCGACCCCGGTTGCCCTTGGTCTACGTTCTCTCCTACGGCGCCTTGCTGCGCCTGAACGGAGACCCCGAAGCTGTCCACCATGAGTGTCTCACAGGTGGAAGGTGATGTCCAGAGGCATGAGCAGTTCTCAGTCGTCGGTTCTCAGGTCTTGCCTGTCTGCACGCCGTTGGGAACGATCTGATGACTGATGGTTGCACGGATGTGCTCAGCACGCCTGGGAGGTGCTATCGTGCCGGCCACAACTCCTATCACCTCGACCGAAGACCGTTGGCGCTCGCAGAGCTCAAACGGGGAAGTTCCCCGGCCCACGCAGGTTCCGCTCACAGTGGCTCCTGTCGTGTTCGGCGAGGAGCCCTACTCATGGAGGAGGAGCAATGCCAAGACCTGACAAGGTCCAGGCAGTTGAAGAGATCCGACGGCGACTGACCGAAGCGAGAGCGACATTCGTCACCGAGTATCGCGGTCTGACGGTTGCCGAGCAGCAGACCCTTCGGGTCGCGTTGCGGGAAGCCGACGGCGAGTACAAGGTCGTCAAGATGTCCTTGGCCCGCCTGGCTGCCGACGCGGAAGACCTGGGGGGACTTCGTGATGTCCTGGCCGGTCCGACGGCACTGGCGTTTGCCAGAACCGATCCGGCCCCGGTCGCGAAGGCACTTCGCGATTTCGCGAGAGAGCACGAGCGGTTGATCATCAAGGGCGGCATCCTGGCCGGAGAGATCCTCCTGCCGGAGAAGATCGCCAGGCTTGCCGACATCGAGCCGCGCGACGTCCTGCTGGGCAGGATGGCCGGTGCTTTCGAGGCACCCATGGTCAAACTCGCCGGGTTGTTGCAGGCTCTGCCGCGCAATGCAGCGTCGATGTTCTCACAACTGCTCGAAAAGAAAGAAGTATCCGGGGATTCCCCGGTTGGAGAAGTAGCTTCCGAGGTCGAAGAGACCGTTGTGACGGGGGAGACCCCTGCTGTGGAGACCCCTGCTGTGGAGGCTCCTGCTGTGGAGGCTCCTGCTGTGGAGGCTCCTGCTGTGGAGGCTCCTGCTGTGGAGGCTCCTGCTGTGGAGACCCCTGCTGAAGAGGGCACCGAGGCCGACGACGAAGACGCTGCTTCCGAGGAGGAATGACATGGCCAAAATGACGACAGAAGACCTCTTGGAGGTCTTCGAAGGAATGACCGTCCTGGAGTTGAAGGACTTTCTCGACGCGTTCGAGGAGAAATTCGACGTGACCGCGGCTGCACCTGTTGCCGTGGCTGCAGTGGCCGCCGGTGGCGGAGAGGCCGCGGCCGAACAAGAGAAGGACGAGTTCGATGTCGTTCTCTCCGCGATCGGCGACAAGAAGATTCAGGTCATCAAGGAAGTCCGGGCTCTGACCAGCCTCGGGTTGAAAGAGGCCAAGGCATTGGTCGACAATGCACCCGGAGTCGTGCTCGAGGCCGTCGACAAAGAAGCTGCCGAGAAGGCCAAAGAACAACTCGAGAGCGCCGGAGCAGCCGTCGAGCTCAAGTAGCAGGGTAAGGATCGGCCAGGGAGCCGATTCCTGCCTCGGCCGTCAGCCCCCGGCGGGGGCTGACGGCTGTCGGCCGGCAGCTATCAATCCCTTGACCTTGCCTTGCCAAAAGGATATGTTGGTTGTGCAAGATGCCGGCAGAGGCTGGTTGGTCAAGTTCGTGTTGCCGCCTGGGTAGGTGTGTGTTAACCTGGCTTTTCGCCGTTCTCAGTCAGGTCCCAAGGGTTCAAGGAGGAGTCACTTGCCCTCGCGCGTCAGTCCACGTCTTTCCTTTGCAAAAATCCCCGAAGTTCTGCCGATCCCCAATCTTCTCGCTCTTCAATACGAAAGTTTCCAGTGGTTCCTCGAAGAGGGACTGAAGGAGATCTTCGACGCGATCTCGCCGATTGAAGACTTCACCGGAGAGCTTGCGCTCGATCTCGCAGACCACCGCTTCGGGGATCCGCCGCGTTCTGTCGAAGAGTGCAAGGAACGCGATGCCCACTATTCGCGTCCGTTGTTCGTCACCGCCCGCTTCGTCAACAGGAAGACCGGAGAGATCAAAGAGCAGCAGGTGTTCCTTGGCGACTTCCCGATGATGACCGAGAAGAGTGTGTTCATCATCAATGGCACCGAGCGTGTCGTGGTCAGTCAGCTCGTGCGGTCACCCGGCGTCTACTTCGACCGTACGCGGGACAAGACGTCCGATCGCGAGATCCACAGCACGAAGATGATTCCGGGCCGAGGTGCCTGGCTCGAGTTCGACACGGACAAGCGCGGCACGATCGGCGTGCGCGTGGATCGGAAGCGTCGCCAGCACGTCACCGCCTTCCTGCGCGCCCTCGGTATCGCCGAGACCGACGAGGAGATCCTCGACTTGTTCGGGGGCGCATCGGCGATCCAGACGACGCTCGAACGTGATACGACCATCGATCGCGAGGACGCGCTCCTGGATCTGTATCGGAAGCTCCGCCCTGGCGAGCCGACGACGGTCGAGTCTGCTCGTGGACTGCTGCAGACGCTGTTCAAGAATCCGAAGCGCTACGACCTGACCAAGGTTGGCCGATACAAGATGAATCAGAAGTTCGGTCGCCCGATTCCGGACGAGTACGAACCGGCCACCATGGGACTGCTGGCCGACGACGACATTCTCGACGCGATCGGCTACCTCATCGCTCTGCACGCCGGCCAGTCGGTGTTCGAGACCAGGGCCGGGATCGAGATCCCGGTGCGGATCGACGACATAGATCATTTTGGCAACCGTCGTATCCGAACGGTTGGCGAGCTGATCCAGAACCAGGTGCGCGTCGGGTTGACCCGACTGGAACGAGTGGTTCGTGAGCGGATGACGACACAGGACTCCGACGCGATCACGCCGCAGAGCCTGATCAACATTCGTCCTGTCATCTCGGCCATCAACGAGTTCTTCGGCTCCAGCCAGCTCAGCCAGTTCATGGATCAGCCGAACCCACTCGCCGGAGTCACCCACCGCCGCCGCCTCTCGGCGTTGGGACCTGGTGGTCTCTCCCGTGAACGGGCTGGATTCGAGGTTCGCGACGTTCACTCGTCCCACTACGGCCGCATGTGTCCGATCGAGACGCCGGAAGGTCCGAACATCGGTCTGATCGGTTCGCTGGCGACGTACGCGCAGGTCAACAAGTACGGATTCATCGAGACTCCGTATCGCAAGGTCGTCGATGGGAAGGTGACCAACCGGATCGACTATCTGACCGCTTCGGAAGAGGAGCGCTTCGTGATCGCGCAGGCCAACGCCGCCCTGAATGCCGACGGTACGTTCGTCAAAGACAGGGTTCTCGTGCGGATGTCCGGTGGTGGCGGTGAAGTCGACTCGGTCCCACCGTCGGAGGTCAACTACATGGATGTCTCTCCGAAGCAGATCGTTTCGATCGCAACCGCACTGATTCCGTTCCTCGAACACGACGATGCGAACCGGGCGTTGATGGGGTCGAACATGCAGCGGCAGGCTGTGCCGCTCGTGCACCCCGAAGCGCCGCTCGTAGGAACCGGCATCGAAGGTCGACTGGCCCAGGACTCCGGTGACATGGTCATCTCGAACGTGGCCGGCACGGTCGTCGATGTGACGGGTAACGCCATCGTCATCAAGGAGACCGACAAGAACGTGAAGCACACCCACAGAGTGCAGAAGTTCGAGCGCTCCAATCAGGGAACGTCGATGAACCAGAAGCCGATCGTTTCGATCGGCGACAAGGTCAAAGTCGGGTCCGTCCTCGCCGATGGCCATTCGACCGATCATGGCGAGTTGGCGCTCGGGCGAAACCTGCTCGTCGCGTTCATGCCGTGGAGAGGCCACAACTACGAGGACGCGATCGTGATCTCCGAGCGGCTCGTCGAGGACGACGTACTCACCTCGATCCATATCGAGGAGCATGAGATCAGGGCCAGGGACACCAAGCTGGGTGCCGAAGAGATCACACGGGACATTCCGAACGTGGCGGAGGAGTCCCTCAGGAACCTCGATGATGACGGGATCATCCGCGTCGGGGCCGAAGTTGGACCCGGCGACTACCTCGTCGGCAAGGTCACTCCGAAAGGCGAGACCGAACTGACGCCGGAGGAGCGGCTACTCAGGGCCATCTTCGGTGAGAAGGCTCGCGAGGTCCGCGACACGTCGTTGCGCGTACCGCACGGCGAGACCGGCAAGATCATCGGTGTTCGCATTCTGCGGCGTGCGGAAGGTTACGATCTCAAACCCGGCGTCAACGAGATGGTTCGGGTCTATGTCGCACAGCAGCGCAAGATCTCGGCCGGTGACAAGCTGGCGGGTCGCCATGGGAACAAGGGTGTGATCTCCAAGGTGCTGCCCGTCGAGGACATGCCGTTCCTCGCAGATGGCACCCCGGTGGACATCATCCTCTCGCCGCTCGGTGTGCCATCCCGAATGAACCTCGGTCAGGTGTTGGAGACCCACCTCGGGTGGGCAGCCGCACAGGGATGGGAACCGTTCGAGGGTGACAGCCCTGCGGCCAAAGGCGCCGAACCGTGGACTCGGGTCGCCACGCCCGTATTCGACGGAGCCGGGGAAGATGAGATAGCCGCGGTCATCGCGCACGCGCTGCCCAATCGCGACGGGCAACGGCTCGTCAACGACTCCGGCAAAGCCGTGCTCTACGACGGTCGCGACGGTGAGCCGTTCGATACGCCGATCACGGTGGGCTACATCTACATCCTGAAACTGGTTCACCTCGTCGATGACAAGATCCATGCCCGTTCGACCGGCCCGTACTCGATGATCACCCAGCAGCCTCTTGGAGGCAAGGCCCAGTTCGGTGGGCAGCGGTTCGGAGAGATGGAGGTGTGGGCGTTGGAGGCCTACGGCGCCGCCTACGCGCTCCAGGAGTTGCTGACGATCAAGTCGGACGATGTCGCAGGCCGGGTGAAGGTCTACGAGGCGATCGTCAAGGGTGAGAACATCCCAGAGCCGGGCATACCGGAATCGTTCAAGGTCCTGATCAAGGAGATGCAGAGCCTCTGCCTCAACGTCGAGATGCTCTCGGCAGGTGAGGAAGTGGAGCTCCGCGACCTCGAAGAAGACGTCTATCGGACGGCAGAATCCCTCGGGATCGACCTGTCTCGTCCTGAACGCCGCGAGACCACCACCGTCTGACCACATACCGGGAAGGAGTGCTGTGCGCCAGCTCTTCGATGAACTGAAGATCAGCCTTGCGACGACCGACCAGATTCGGTCCTGGTCGTATGGCGAGGTGAAGAAACCCGAGACGATCAACTACCGGACGCTGAAGCCCGAGAAAGACGGTCTGTTCGACGAACGGATCTTCGGGCCGACGAAGGACTGGGAGTGCTACTGCGGCAAGTACAAGCGGATCCGGTACAAGGGGATCGTGTGCGAGCGATGCGGGGTTGAGGTCACCCGTTCCAAGGTCCGGCGTGAGCGGATGGGCCACATCGAGCTCGCAGCCCCGGTGACGCACATCTGGTTCTTCAAAGGCGTGCCGAGTCGCCTCGGATACCTGCTCGACATGTCTCCGAAGGAACTCGAAAAGGTCATCTACTTCGCTGCGTATCTCGTGACCTACGTCGACGAGGAACGACGCCAGAAGGACCTTCCCGAGCTGGAAGAAACGATGCGTGCCGAACTCGAGGTGATCAGCGAAGAACTCGAAGAGTGGCAAGCCGCGCGTCTCGAGCGTCTGGAGGAAGAGCTCTCCCAGATGGAGGAGGGCGGAGCGAAAGCCCAGGAGATCAGTGCGCGACGCCGCGAGGGCGAGAAGGAGATCAAGGAACGCGCAGAGCGTGCAGCCCGCGAATCCGAGCTCGTCGAAGAGGCCTTCGACACCTTCCGTTCGATGGGGCCCAAGACCCTCGTCGAGTCGGAACCGCTCTGGCGACAAATCGTCGAGCGGTACGACTCGTACTACGTCGGCGGGATGGGAGCCGAGGCGATCAAGGACCTGCTGGGCCGGGTCGACCTCGACGCCGAGATGGAGAGGCTCATCTCCGATCTCGATGCCCGCTCCGCACAGCGCAGACATCGGGCGACGCAGCGAATGAAGGTCGTCAAGCCCTTCTACGAGGGTAAGAACGATCCGACGGCGATGATCCTGGAAGCGGTTCCGGTGATCCCACCCGAGCTGCGGCCGATGGTGCAGCTCGATGGTGGTCGGTTCGCGACCAGCGATCTGAACGATCTCTACCGCCGTGTCATCAACCGCAACAACCGTCTCAAGCGACTCCTCGACCTGGGGGCCCCAGAGATCATCATCAACAACGAGAAACGGATGTTGCAGGAAGCAGTCGATGCCCTCTTCGACAACGGCCGTCGGGGCCGTGCCGTGACCGGGCCGGGCAACCGTGCGCTCAAGTCGCTGTCGGACATGCTGAAGGGCAAGCAGGGCCGGTTCCGCCAGAACCTGCTCGGCAAGCGCGTCGACTATTCGGCCCGCTCGGTGATCGTCGTCGGGCCTTCGCTGAAACTCCACCAGTGCGGGCTCCCGAAAGTCATGGCGCTCGAACTGTTCAAGCCCTTCGTGATGAAGAAACTCGTCGATCAGGATCTCGCACAGAACATCAAGTCGGCCAAGCGGATGGTCGAGCGTCATCGGCCGCAGGTGTGGGACGTGCTCGCCGACGTGATCCAGGAGCACCCCGTGTTCCTGAACCGCGCACCGACGTTGCACCGTCTCGGCATCCAGGCGTTCGAACCCGTTCTCGTCGAGGGCAAGGCCATTCAGATTCACCCGCTGGTTTGTGAGGCGTTCAACGCCGACTTCGATGGTGACCAGATGGCCGTTCACCTGCCGTTGTCTGCAGAGGCGCAGGCCGAAGCGCGCGTGCTCATGCTCTCCGCGAACAACGTGCTCTCGCCGGCGAGCGGGCGACCGATCGTCACCCCGAGCCAGGACATGGTCATCGGTGTCTACTACCTGTCCGAGATCGTCGAAGACGAAAAAGGGGCAGGATCGATCTTCAGCAACGTCGACGAGGCAGTGATGGCCTATGAGTCGGGCCAGGTGTCCCTCCACGCACCGGTGAAGATTCGGGTCGGCGAGATCGCCGGTTCCCCGGAGATGCACGACCTGCTCAAGGGTTCGTTGGGCTCGCTGCTCACCGAAGAGCCCGTCGACGGATCTCGACGGCTGGACACGACCGTTGGCCGCGCGATCTTGAACGGAGTATTCCCGCTCAACTTCCCATATGTGGATGCCGTCGTGATGAAGTCCGACCTTCGACGCCTGATCGAGGAGATCATCGCCAACTACAAGAAGAACGAGGTGCAGAAGTTCCTCGACGGGATCAAGGACCTCGGCTTCCACTACTCGACTCGTGCGGGACTGACGATCGGTCTCGGTGATGTGAAGACGCCTCCGGAGAAGGGGAAGATCATCGCCAAGTATGAGAAGGTCGCCGAGAAGGTTCAGCAACAGTTCCTCAAGGGAGTGATCACCGACGACGAGCGGCGCCAGGAATTGATCGAGATCTGGATGAGAGCCACCGACGAGGTCAAGGATGCCATGGAGGTGACTCTGAAGTCGGAGAAATTCAACCCGATCGACATGATGATTCGCTCCGGCGCTCGCGGCAACGTCATGCAGGCCCGGCAGATTGCAGGGATGCGTGGCCTGGTGGCCAATCCGAAGGGCGACATCATTCCCCGTCCGATCATCTCGAACTTCCGGGAGGGCCTTTCCGTGCTCGAGTACTTCATCTCGACTCACGGGGCTCGCAAAGGCCTCGCGGACACGGCGTTGCGGACCGCCGACTCTGGCTACCTGACTCGGCGGCTCGTCGATGTGAGCCAGGAAGTCATCGTCAGCGAACAAGACTGCCAATCCGACCGCGGGATCGTCCTTCCCGTCCGCGACGAGTACGACCGCCCGATTCGGAACGCTCACACCAGCCTGTTCAGCAGGACACTCGCCGAAGACGTCAAAGTCGGACGGAAGCTGGTCGAGACCGACCACGGTGTCAAACTGCGTGCCGGCACGATCATCGGGCGGCCGGAGATCCTTGCTCTCTCGAATGCAGTCGAGGTGAAGAAAGTCAAGGTTCGATCCGTGCTGACCTGTGCTTCGGAGTACGGCGTGTGCGGCACCTGCTACGGGATGAGCCTTGCCACAGGTCGACCGGTCGAACTCGGCGAGGCAGTAGGGATCATGGGAGCCCAGTCGATCGGTGAGCCGGGAACACAGCTGACGATGCGGACTTTCCACACCGGCGGTGTCGCCGGTGCGGACATTACCCACGGTCTTCCCCGGGTCGTGGAGCTGTTTGAAGCTCGCACACCCAAGGGCAAGGCGGTGCTCGCCGAAGTCGGTGGCGTCGTCCATGTCGAGGAAGACGAGGAAGGTCGTCGGGTCATCGTCGACGGTCCTGAAGGTGAGGCCACCTACGCGATTTCACGTCGAGCCCGACTGCTCGTTCAGGAGGGCTTCGAGATCGAGCCGGGCACGCCGCTCACGCAAGGGTCGCTCGACCCGAAGGAGGTTCTCGAGATCTCCGGTGTGCGTACCGCCCAGAAGTACCTCGTCGATCAGGTTCAGAACGTGTACCGGTCCCAGGGTGTGGACATTCACGACAAGCACATCGAGTTGATCGTGCGCCAGATGCTGCGTCGAATCCGTGTCGTGAGTGTGAACGAGTCATCGTTCCTTCCGGCGGAACTGGTTGATGAGCGCCGTTTCCGTGATGCCAACCGGGCACTCGTCAGTGAAGGCAAGACGCCTGCGGAAGGCCGCGCGGAACTGATGGGGATCACCAAGGCTTCCCTGGCGACGGACTCGTGGTTGTCGGCGGCTTCGTTCCAGGAGACCACTCGAGTGCTGACCGAGGCATCGATCTCCGCCAAGTCCGACCACATGCGCGGTCTGAAGGAGAACGTGATCATCGGGAAGCTGATCCCTGCGGGGACTGGATCGAAGCTCTACCAATCGATCGAGCCGGTACTTCCCGACGCGGCACCGATGTCGGCGCTGGGGTTGTTCGGAGAGCCGGTCCCCTCGACGAGCGAAGAGGATATGCTGCCGGCAGATCCGGCAGAGTGGTTGGCATCGCTCGGCGGATCCGAACCCATCCAACCCGAAGACGACGACGAATGATGATGTGGGGTCCGGGAGAGCCCCGCATCAGTGTCTGGGGAGAAGCACCGGGCGACATCGCCCGGTGCTTCTCCTTTTTTACTGCTTACCGATCACTGGCAACTCGGTCTCAGACGGACGAGCCCTTCAAATCCCGAGATACGCTTGTTTGACGGCTTCGTTCTGTTCGATCTCTGCAGACGTCCCGTGGAAGTCCACTTTCCCTTCGCTCATGACGAAGGCGTACTCGCTGACTTTGAGAGCCATGCGGACGTTCTGTTCGACGAGCAGAATCGTCAAGCCTTCCCGCTGGAGTTGCTGAAGGGAATGGAACAGCTCGAGGGTGAGCACGGGTGCGAGACCGAGGGACAGTTCGTCGATCATGAGGATCTTCGGTTCCGCCATGATCCCGCGAGCCACGGCGAGCATCTGCTGTTCGCCGCCGCTCATGGTTCCGGCGCTCTGCTTGGACCGTTCTTCGAGTCGTGGGAACAGCGCGAATACCCTGGTCAGATTGGCGTCCATGCGGGCACGTGCCCGTTTCGGCGTCGCGCCCATCTCGAGGTTCTCACGAACGGTCATGTCACTGAAGAGTTGACGCCCTTCCGGCACCATGATCATGCCGAGTTCCGCCTTGGCATGTGCCGGTAATCGGCTGACGTCCAGGCCCTCAAACGTCACGGTTCCTTCCCATGGGGTGATCTGACCCATGATTGTGCGGAGCAGCGTCGTTTTCCCTGCGCCGTTGGAACCCACCAACGCCGTGAGCCTGCCCTTTTCCACGACGAGGTCCAAGCCCCAGAGGATCTGCAGTTCTCCGTAGCCGGAGGTGACGCTACGGACGTCGAGCATGCTCATCACGACCTCCCCTCTTCGAGGATCTGGGCTGCGAGCTCGGGATTACCGAGGTATGCCTCGATGACCTGCTCGTTCTCAGAGACTTCCGATGGAGTCCCATCCGCGATCATCCCTCCGTAGTTGAGGACGATGATCCGGTCCGAGAGGTTCATGATGGCGTGCATGATGTGCTCGATCATGATGATCGTGACACCCTGGTCCCTGATCTGGCGGATGGTGGCGAGCATGCCGTGGACTTCCGTCTGGTTGAGTCCCGCCAGCACTTCGTCGAGCAGCAGCAGATGTGGCCTCGCTGCGAGCGCTCGAGCCATCTCGAGTCGCTTCTTCTGCGCTACGTTCAGACTGCCTGCAAGCATCTCGGAGCGTTCGTGAAGATGCACGAACTCCATCACCTCGTCGGCCACCTCACCGGCAGCTCTGATCGAGAGGTCGTCCTTGCCGTAGCAGGCGCCGACGATCACGTTCTGGCGAACCGTCAGTTCGTTCAGGGGACGGACGATCTGATGCGTTCGGGACAACCCCAGATGGGCGATGCGGTAGGTCCGCCTGCCGGTGATGTCCATTCCCCGAAAAATGATGTTGCCGTGGGTCGGGGAAAAGACGCCGTTGATGCAGTTGAACAAGGTCGTCTTGCCCGCTCCGTTCGGGCCGATCAATCCGAGGATCTCACCACCTTCGAGTGAGAAACTCACATCGTCGACGGCGGTGAGTCCGCCGAACTGCTTCGTGACGTTTTGGACCTGCAGAATCATTCGAGCACCTTCCGCAGACGGGGAAAGCGTTTGCGCAACCAACCGATGGCTCCACCCGGGATGAACAAGATGATCAGCAGGAGCAAGAGGCCGGCCACGGCGAGCTGCACATTCTTGAAAACGGGGCTTGTGAGTAGGGACCTGCGGAGTTGCTGGTAGACACCGGCCCCGAGCACCGGCCCGATCACCGTTCCGAAACCTCCGAGCATGACCATGACGATCAGTTCGATGGACTGCTGGAGCCGGAAGGCATCGCCGGGCTCGATGTTGCCGTTCTTGAAGAAGAACAGCACACCGATGAGACCGGGGAAGATCGCAGACAGCACATAGGACCACGTCTTCGCGTTCGGAGCGTTGACCCCCATGACCTCCGCTGCATCTTCGTCCTCTCGTATCGCCAGCAGACCCAGTCCGAACTTGGAGCGCTTGACCACGTACGAGACCACGATGACCATGACGGTGACGGCCGCAACAGCCCAATAGACGGTCCACAGCGCGGTCGTCGCGCCTCCGTACTCCTTGTAGACCGAGAACTTCAGGTCCATTCCCACCGGCCCGCCGAAGGGTTTGAAGTTGTTGACAAGTGCCCGCAAGGCCTCGTTGACCCCGATGGTTGCCAGGGCGAAGTAGGCACCTCGCAGATGGAGGATCGACTTGCCGAGTCCGAGGGCGAGCAGGCCGGCAGCCGCTCCGCCGGCCAGCACGGAGAGCCACAGGTTCCAGCCCAGCTGGCTGACCGTGTAAAAGCCGACGTAGCCGCCCAGGCCGAAGAACACGATGTGGCCGAACGATACATAGCCGGTGTAACCGAGCAGGATGTTGAGACTCGAGGCGAGAGCGATTGCCATGAGGATCGTGGACATGGATTCTCGTGTGCTCGCCTTCCCGGACACGGCCGGTATGAGGGCGAGGATCACCACGATGGCGAGAGTGAGAATGAGCCCTGGGATCCGTTTCATGACTTCTTCTTCCCGAACAGGCCTTGCGGCATGACGACCAGAATCAGGATGAAGAGCACGAACTCGAGCACCGGAACCCACGTCGTCTTCATGAAGACGGGGACGATGCCTTCGATGAGACCGAGGATCAAGCCTCCGACCAGGGCGCCGAGAGGATTGCCGAGTCCTCCGAGCACGACGATCACGAAGCTCTTCAACTCGTAGATCCCACCTCCAAGGATGTTGATCGGCAGGATCGTCGCAATGAGCCCACCCGCGATCATGGCGAGCATCGTGCCGATGCCGAAGGTGAGCGCCAGGATTTGGGTCGAAGGGATGCCCATCAACTCGGCTGCCTGCCGATTGTTGGCGACTGCCCTGATGTACTTGCCGTGGCGAGTGCGATACATGAACCAGTAGAGCAGGAACGTCACCAGGATCGCCACCGCCGCCGCCGAGAGGCTGGTGCCGGTGACCGTGATCGGTCCGGCACTCACACTTCCAAGCGAGTATTCGACGTTGTAGGACGTTGTCGAAAGGATCGCCGTGCCGATTCCGATGATCATCATGTTGACCGAGAACGTCGACAGGAGACTCGACAGGGGCGGCGCGTCGATTACCCGATGAACGGCGACGAAATAGACGAGGAATCCAAACGCGAGGCCGACGATGGCGACGACGACCAGGGCGAGGAACGGATTCAATCCCAAGTAAGTGAAGATCTCATAGACGCCGAACATCCCGATCGCGATCAACGGTCCGTGGGCCAGGTTGATGACGTCCATCACCCCCCAGATCAGCGTGAGACCCATCGCGGCTATGCCGTAGACGAATCCCATCAGCAGACCGTCGAACGATGACGCGACGAGCATATCCAGGCTCATGGGAGCCCCTGGGATTGCAGGCCTCCCGCGGCGCCGGCGCCGCGGGAGGGGAATCGGTGTACCGTCACCGTGCGAGTGGGTACACGGCGTCTGCAGTCGCACCGGCCTTTGGCCAGACGATCTGCTTCACGAGCTGGTCACCGGACTTCTGCCACTGGACGACGACCATGTCGTGGGCGATCTGGAGGCCGTGGGAGTCGGCGGTCGTGTCGAACCTGAGCGGACCGAAGAAGGTCACCAGGTTCGTTGCGTCGAGCGCAGCCTTGATCGCATCGTTGTCGAGTGAGTCCGCTTTCTGGATTGCGTACTGGAGCAAAAGGCCTGCCGCGTAACCACCGGCGGAGTGGTACGAGGGCTCCTCGCCATACGCAGCTTTGTATTCGGAAACGAAGTCGGCGCTGGAGAGGCCGATCCAGTCTGCACCTGCCGCGGTCGCGGACGCTTCCGTGAATTTGACGGCCGGTTCCCACTGGCTGGGGCCGGCGATGCCAAGGGCGGCGTCGCCGAGCTCTGCGAACGTCGGCTCAGGCGGCGCAACCAGCAGGGACACGAATTTCACCGGGACTTTCTTCTCATAGAGCTGGCGGGCGAATGCACTGCCATCTTGGAAGTGGCCTCCGCCGAGGATCGCGTCCGGAGCCGCCGCCTGGATCTTGTTGATGAACGGGTTGAAGTCGGTTGTCTCAGGGTCATAGCCCTCGAAAAGGACGACATCAAAGCCGTTGTCCTCGGCGTACTTCTTGGCGGCTTCGACGACACCGGTCGAGAACTTCGAGTTCTCGTAGACGAAAGCGATCTTCTTGGCGCTCGGATCGAGGCTCGTCAGCAGGTCTACGGAGCTGGTCAGGTAGCGACTGGAGGGGGTGTACACCTGGTAGACCGAGGTGTAACCCTGTGTGTAGACGGAGTCCGACGCAGCGCCGGTGGTGATCATGACCTTGCCGTACTGCTCGGCGATGACGGCAGACGCCGCCGTCAGACCACTCGAATATGGGGAAATGAGGAAGTCTGCATCGTCGTCGGTTGCGAGCTTCGTGTAGAGCTCCTGGACACGGTCCTTGTTGGACTCGTCGTCGTAGGTCACCGCCGCGAACGTGATGACGGTGCCGTCGCCGAGTGTGATGCCCCCGGCGTTGTTCACATCGTCCATCCACAGCTGGAGACCGTCCACCTGGCGGGTCGAAGACGTGTTGTACTTACCCGTCACCGAAGCCGTGAATCCGATCGTGACGACCCTGGGCTCGGGCGTTCCGGTTGCCGCCGTTGTCTCGGTCGCGGCCGTTGTCTCGGTCGCGGCCGTTGTCTCGGTTGCCGCCGTTGTCGTGGTGCTGCCGGACGCGCAAGCGCCGAGCACGAGTGCCAGCACCAATACCAGTGCCGACCAGAGTTGAATGGGTTTCACTGGGAATCCCTCCTGGGTTGAGTTCGACGAAAGCGACCCGGCGTTGCCGGGTCGCGGGTCGAGTTGGGTTGGGTTCGGAGACCGAATACGGAGTAGGTGGCCAATTCGCATTGCCCCGAACGGCCGTTGCGAACCCACCTTCGATCACGGTGATACCTCCATACCCGGACCGGGGCACCTTAGCACCGGCATATCCCACGTGATTCGGCGGGGGGTCGATGTGCTCGCGAGCCGTGCCCCGCATCGGTGTCGACGATCGACGACCTACTCCGGCTCGAAACGCGTCCCGCCGGCGGAGGGTGGTTCGCTCGCGAGGAACTCACGCAGCGCCGGGAATCGGTTGGCGAGTTCCTTGAGCCAGTCCGTGTAGACGATCAGCAGCGTCAGGATCATGATCGGGAACGGCAGGCTCGGGAGGATCTGGGAGACGGTGGGGAACACCGGCTGCAGCTGGATTGCGACGATCTGCAGGGCGCCGAAGAGGTAGGCGCCGAGCGCCGCTCTGTACGGATGCCAGCCTCCGAAGATCACGATTGCGAGGGCGATCCACCCGAAGTTGAGCGTGTGCTGGAACGACCAGCCGAGCTTCACGTCCAGAGAGAAGGCGGCGCCCGCGATGCCGACGAAAGCGCCTCCGACAGCCGTGTACAGGTAGCGAAGGCGGTTGACCGGGATACCCCTGGAATGTGCACCTTCGGGGCGCTCGCCGACGGCTTGGAGCTTCAGCCCGGGCCGCGTCCGGAAGATGAACCAGTAGGTGACGAAGATGAGCACGATGCTGGAGTAGACCATGAGATCCTGCTGGAAGAGGACAGGTCCGATGAAGGGGATCGAGGCAAGCCCCGGGATGGGCAGATGTGGCACACCCGCCAGAGGCTGGTGCACGTACGGATTGCCGAGGAAGGTGGAGAGGTCCCGTGTCAAGGCGAACATCACGAAACCGACGGCCACCTGGTTCAGAGTCAGCGTGATGCTGGCGTAGGCGATCACCAACGCCACGAGAATCCCGACGATGGCGGCAGCAGCGAAGCCGAGTGTCGTGCTTCCGGTGGTGAAGGCGACGGCGAAACCGGCCATCGCCGAGAGCATGATGCTTCCGTCGAGGGAGAGGTTGACGACTCCTGCCTTCTCGGTGATGGTCTCGCCAACGACGGCGAAGACCAACGGAGCCGATGCAGCGACGATCGATGCAAGGACGGCTTCCATCAGTTTTCCCCCGCCGCCGATGTCTGGGCCGCGGACTCGATTCGCTTTCCACGCCGGACCTGGAGGCCCTGCGCGAGCATGGCGAAGAGCACGAGGATCCCCTGGAGCACACCACCGAGTGACGAGTCCAGGTTCAGCCGGAGCTGTAGCTGGGTACTGCCAACGGAGATCATCGCAAAGAAGAAGGCGACGGGAGGCACCCAGAGGGCGCTGAGACTCACGAGAAGGGCAACGAGGATGCCGAGGTAGCCGTAGCCGCCCGACACGGCGGGCACGAGCTTGTGGAAGAATCCCGTGACCTGGACCGTTCCTGCGAGTCCTGCAAGCCCGCCACCGATGGCGAACGCCGACAGCATGTAACGGTTGGTCGGGATGCCGAGCAGATAGGCGCTCTTCGGATTCCGGCCGACCGCCTTGATCCGAAGTCCGTAGCGTGTCCCTCGCAAGAGGAGGTAGACGAGCACGACGGCCAGAACGGCGACACCGACGGCGACGAGTGACAGTCGAGATCCCGCGATTGTCGGCAGCCAGGCACGTTCCGGGAACGGGTTCGTGCCGCTCGTCGAGGCGATGCCGGCGCGCTTCCAGGGGCCGATGATCAGGTAGGTGGCCAGCGCCTGTCCAACGAAGGTGAGCCCCAGTCCCCCGAAGATCTCGTTGACTCGTCCGTACACCTTGAGTGCACCCGCGAAGAGGGCCCAGATCATCCCTCCAAACGCTCCGGCGACCATGGTGAGAACGATGAGCACCCAGACCGGCCCGTCGACCGTACGAGCCACATAGCTTGCGGCGATGGCTCCGGCGATCACCTGCCCCTCCACACCGATATTCCAGAGCCCCGCGGTGTAGGTGACGACGAGACCGGCAGACGTGAGCACGAGGGGGATCCAGGCCATGAGCGTGTCGGAGAGCTTGCGCGTGCTTCCGACGGACCCCTTCGCGAGAAGGTTGAAAGCCTCCAGCGGGGGAGCGTTGACGAGCAGCATCAGGCCGGCCGCAACGAGGAGGGCGGCAACGATCGCCAGGGCCGCAGAACCGAACCTGCGTGACCAGTTCATGCGGTGATTTTCCGTACGCCACCGATCAGATAACCAAGCTGCTCGACCGTTGCGCCGGCGGTGTCGATGACATCGAGGATCTCTCCCGAGAAGAACACGGCGATCCGGTCCGAGTACTCGAGAAGCTCGTCCAGATCCGAGGATGCGAACACGATTGCGGTTCCGTCATCTCTTCGCTTGAGGAGTTGTCTCCACACCCAGTTGGCGGACTCGATGTCGAGCCCGCGAGTGGGATGCTGCATGAGCAGGACGCGAAGCTCGTCCGGGGTCATGGCAAGGAGGAGTCGCTGCTGGTTTCCGCCGGAGAGCTCTTCGGCGGTGCTGTCGGGGCGACCGACGATGAAGTGCTCCTCGATGAGGGTTGCCGCCCGCCGCTCGGCGGCTCCCCAGTCGATGAAGAAACTCGTCTCGCCTCCGGCGAGCACGAAATGCTCGGTCAAGGTGATACCGGCCAGCAGTCCCTCCTCGAGGCGGCCCGCAGGGAGGTAGTGCACGCCCGCTTCCAGGAAGTCGCGGTAGCTGCGGTGGGACATGTCCTGGTCACCGATGAACAGCGAGCCTGTTACAGGTTTCAGCAGCCCCGCCGCAGCGCGCAGGAAGGTCCGCTGGCCGCTGCCGACGAGGCCGGCCAGGCCGACGACTTCGGACGAGCGCACGGTCAGCGAAAGATGCTCGATGGTGAGAAGGTCGTCGCGCAAGGTCACATCGCGTACGGTGAGCGCAGGTGGTCCGAGCTCGACGTCCTGGCGTTGCTCGGTGACGACGACTTCCCCGAACATCATCTCGACCAGTTGGTCCGTTGGACAGGGGAGATCCGCGGCGCCGACGACTCTTCCGGCTCGGAGCACGGTCACCTTGCTGCAGAGCTGTTGGACCTCTTCGAGCTTGTGCGACACGAAGATGACGATCATGCCCTCCGCGGCGAGGGCTTTCAGCGTCGCGAACAGCTTCTCGCGTTGTGTTTCCGAGATACCGGTTGTCGGTTCATCGAGGATGAGCACTCGAGCGCCCAGCCACAGCAGGCGGACGATTTCGAGCTGTTGACGCTCGCCGATCGTCAGTTCTCGGGCGGCGGCATCGGGATTGAGGTCGAATCCGAAGCGTCCACATACTTCCAGCAGATCCTTGCGGGCTTTCCTGCGGTCCACCTGCAGGTGCCCTGGACTTCCGATGAGGAAGTTGTCGACAACCGAGAGCGGCAGGAACACGAGGGGGTCCTGATGCAGCATGCCGATCCCGTGACGGAGTGCATCGTCGGGGGAGTTCAGCTCCAGCCGTTTTCCATCGAGAATGACGTTGCCGGAGTCGGCCAGGTAGAAGCCGGACAGGATCTTCATGAGCGTCGACTTGCCGGCGCCGTTTTCCCCGAGGAGCCCGTGGAGCTCTCCTGCCTCGACCTCCAGTGTCACTCCGTCGTTGGCACGCACCGGGCCGAAGTATTTGTGGATGTCAAGCAATCGCAGGCTCATGTGGCAGCCACCATAGTGTTTTGGCCGGCAGCGTTCATGGTGTCGATGCCGAGTCGGGGGCGTCGCTCGCCGAGGTCTTTGCCCCGACACGCCCGCGGTTTCGAGCCGACAGCCCGAGACCGGCGACCGGCAACTCGTTCAGCCGTTGATGCACGCGAGGCCGCTGCGTCTGACCCGCCGTACCCGCCCCGCGATCGTGCATCGACGCCGTGTCGCGCCACGAAGTGTGAGATGCGACGTGTGAAACACGGGAAGGAATCGAGCCTGGACCCGGCGGGAAAAGGACGAAGGAGGGGGGACGGTGCGAACACCGTCCCCCTCGCATTCGTACGTTTGCCTAGCTGGAGGTGCTGGCGCCCTTCATGCCTTCGAGCAATTGGGGCATGTACCAGATCTGCGAATCCGTCGCGACCTCTCCGTCTGCGAGGAACGGAGTGCCATCTTGGAAGTTCAGTGGTCCCTTCCACAGATTGATCGAGCCATCCGCCAATCCGGCGATGAACGTGTCGAGCTGGGCTTTGTTCTCGGCAGAAAGCCCCGGCCCCTCGGCAAAACCGATCGCGCTGGTATCCGGGTTGTTGATGTTGCTCCAGTCCGGTCCGTTCCACTGCCACTCGGCCTTGAACGTACCGTTCTGCACGGACTGGGCTACCTGCAGGTACGCGGGTCCCCAGTTGAAGTAGGGGACACCGAGACAGATGTCCGGCTTCTGCTCACAGGCACCCTCAAAGTCGTAGGGCACTGCCCATACCGTTTCACCGGAGTCGGCCCGTTGGCCTGCGACGACGAGTGCTTCGGACGTGTCGATTCCGGAGATGACCACATCGGCGCCACCATCGAAGAAGCTGTTCGTGACGACAGTCGGATCTGCGGTCACACCGGGGATGTTGAACCAGAATCCGATCCAGGAGACTTCATACTTCAGGTCGGAGGCGGCTTTGCCCCGATAATTCTCCCAGCAGTACTTGGCGCCCAGGTAGGCCGAGTCGGTGAGCCGACGGGTCTCGTCATTCGCCAGTGGACCGAGATATGCGATGGATCCCGTCTGGGTCGTGAGACCGGCGGCACAACCACCGATCATCTTGCCGTAGATCATCCGGCCCATGATGTTGCCGAGGTTGTCGATGCCCGCAAAGGCCTTGCCGTCCTTCCAGGCACTGTCGCCGGAGGTCCAGATCATCGGGACGTCGGGATGCGCCTTGGCTGCGGCCTCGATGCCGTCCTTCATGTCATCCGAAGTGGCGATGATCAACTTGGCGCCCTGTTCGATCATGTCATCGACGACCTGTTCGACGCTGGTGCCCGGTCGATCGGCAGGGTTCACCTTGTCGAGCGTGATCATCTTCGCACCGAGCTTCTTCTCGACGTACTGGCCACCTTCGTAGTTGGCCTGGCTCCATCCACGGTCGTTTTGCGGTCCCACCAGGATCATGCCGAACACGAGTGGCTCGGCAGGTGCCGTGGTCGGTGCTGCCGTGGTCGGTGCTGCGGTGGTCCCCGGCGCCGCGGTGGTCCCCGGTGCTGCCGTGGTCGGCGCTGCGGTGGTCCCCGGCGCCGCGGTGGTGGTCGTCGTCGTGCCGCTGGCACAGGCGGCGAGGACAAGTGTGAATACGACTGCCACCAGCAACAGCGGCGACAGGCCCTTACTCGGTCTCATAGGTTCCTCCGTCCAGTTTGCACCGGTCCTGTGATGGGCCGGGCTGCAACTTCCATGCTATCGAGGTTTTGGCGGGAGGCTCCGTTCTCGTGACGCTTGGCCCCGGTTGTTCCCGCGAAACGTCACGAGAACGTGTCTTCGGGCATCTTCACCAGCACCGCCGATCCCGTCGCCGTTCTCTTGCCCCCTGCGTAGAAGTCGGTGGTGACGACGACCTTGCGGCCCTTCACCTCGACGGCGTGTCCGACGAGACGCACGGGCCCCATCGGTGTCGGTGCGAGGAAGTCGACTTCGAGGTGGGCGGTGACGAAGCGGGGAGCCTGTTCGTCCCCGATCTCCGCGCCTGCCTTCTGCATGGTGTAGATCGCTGCCGATCCGGTGGAGTGACAATCGATCAGGCTGGCGATCAGGCCACCGTATACGTAGCCGGGAATGGCGGTGTGATAGGGCTTTGGAGTGAACTCGGTGACGGTCTCATCACCCTCGAGAACGGTCTTGATCTGGTGGCCGGCCTCATTGAGGCTGCCGCATCCGTAGCAGTGGGCCACGTCGTCGGGGTAGGTGTCTTGGATCGCGATCTTCATGAGGGTGACGATAGTGAGCTGCAGTCGGTTCCCGGTTTCCGCCTGCTGTCGGCTGCTCGCCTACGGGCTCCACCAGTTGCCGCCGAGGACCAGCAGGCTGATCAAGGCGACCGAGTCTTCGTAGTACCCCTCGTGGCGGGTGCGGATCGCAGCGTACAGGGCGTCGATCCACGGTTGCTGATCCGTGTTGACCATGGCGGCGACGGCCAGTGGACCGCCGAACAGAACGCTGAAGCCGGCGTCTGGGTTCAGGGGACTCCCGTCGAGCTCATATCCCGAGTCGAGGGACAAGGGGTCACCGTCGGCGACGGCGCTCGCCCAATGGGAGAGCTTCAGCATCCTGTTCCTCCAGAACGGATCGTTCGAGGTCAACGCGTGCGTGCCGATCCACAGGGGGTAACGCGCAGCGGTGTCTCCGAAAGCTCCATCTGCGGGACCCATGAGGTACCCGGCAGGTGCCGGTCGAGGAGACCCGCTGCGGTCCGCGACGGCGAACCCCGGCATCAGCCCCGTCAGGCGTGACCACCTCGCCTCCAAGGCTGCGATCTCATCTTTGGACGCTTGGGCGGTCTTGTCCCACAAACTGTCGGAGGTGAATGTCCGGAAGGCCGCGAAGTGATCCGGCATGATGTCCGAGAGGCGCACCGACCGTTCGTTGTAGACCGCTCCCTCGGGGTCGACCCAGTCGCCCAGCAGTGGAAGATGGTCGGTTGGGCCGATCGTCGAGTTCTCGATCGCTCTGATCAGAACCCTTGCCTCGACCCCGTAGTCGATCGCACCATCCGAACCCCACTGCCGGTCGGCCAGAAGGAGGGCGTATGCGATACTCGCGTCGCCTCCGAAAACGCTGCCTGACATGCCTCGATCGGGAACTCGCATCGCGTTCATGAGGTGCTCGTCGATGTCGGATGGGTGTTTCCTCGTGTAGTTCCACAAGGCGTCGAAGAGTTGCTGTGCCTCCAGGTCGTAGCCACCCATCAGCGCGACGATCACCATTGCGTATCCCTGGCCTTCCGAGACGGTCGCCCCCGAGCGCCGCTCTCCGCCCTTCGGGTGAGCCTGTCCTGAGTCGAGACCGACGAGGTAGTGCTCCTTCCAGAAGTCGTAGAAGCGCCGCGTGTCGGCATCGATGCTCGTTGCCGAAGGGGTGATGTGCGGCGTCGAGTAGTCGATGTGCTGAGGGAACGGGCGTGCAGGCACGACGAGTCTCGGCGGCGCAACGACGGTCGTCGACGGCGGTGGAACAGTCGTCGTCGTCGTCGTGGGTGGCGGAAGACGGGCAGGTGCCGTGCACGCGGCCGTGACCGTGGCGAAGGCGACGAGCAGCGTGATCCTGACCATACGCGGCGACCCTACCAGTGGACATATCCCGGTAGCGAGTGGCCGAACGCTCGGCGAACACGGCCATCAGGTTGCGGCCCGGGTGCGCGGGTGCCGACACGACGGGTCTTCCCGCAGGGCGCAATCGACTGGAAGTCACTATGATTCATCCACCGGAAACGGTCCGCGGTTTTGACCGCTGCGAGCTGTCTTCATATACTGCATCGCCGTGGTCTTGAACCCCTAACCCCTCCATTCGAGGACCCACCGATGTGACCCGTGTCGGTGATCCACGGTCCGGAGTCGGGTACATAAGGGTCGGCGATACCGAAGATTCGGGCGCCGACTTTCGCGTGTCGAGGAGCACAATGCCGACAATCCAGCAGCTGGTCCGAGAGGGCAGGAAGCCGAAACCGAAGAAGGAAAAGACGCCCGGCCTCGCCGGAGCGCCGCAGCGACGCGGTGTGTGCACACGCGTCTACACGATCACTCCGAAGAAACCGAACTCGGCGTTGCGCAAAGTGGCCCGGGTACGTCTCACTTCGGGGATCGAGGTCACCGCATACATCCCCGGAGAGGGTCACAACCTTCAAGAGCACTCGATCGTGCTCGTTCGTGGCGGCCGTGTGAAGGATCTTCCCGGGGTGCGCTACAAGGTGATTCGCGGCACGCTGGATGCTTCCGGTGTGGCAGATCGCAAGCAGGCGCGTTCCCGCTACGGAAGCAAGAAGGAGTCCTGATGCGTCGGGGTCCCGCCACCAAGCGTTTCATCGAGCCGGATCCGGTGTTCCGGAACCTGCTCGTCTCCCAGGTCATCAACAAGGTGCTCCTGGATGGAAAGAAGAACGTCGCCCGCTCCGTCGTGTACGGGGCACTCGAGATCGTCGAGCGGCGAGCCGGACAGGATCCGGTCACGGTGCTCAAGCGAGCGGTCGACAACATCCGGCCCCAAGTCGAGGTCCGTTCCCGTCGAGTGGGTGGATCCTCGTACCAGGTGCCGGTCGAGGTCTCGCCGCGCAGGGCGAATTCGCTTGCCGTTCGATGGCTCGTCGGATTCGCTCGCAAACGCAAAGAACCAAAGATGTTGGAACGGTTGGCCAACGAGATCATGGACGCTTCCAACAACACAGGCTCCGCCGTCAAGCGTAAGGAAGACATCCACAAGATGGCCGAGTCGAACAAGGCGTTCGCCCACTACCGCTGGTAACGCACTCCTACTGACAACCCCATAGCGACCGAGGAAGAGATGAGCAACGGATCAAGGGACGCGCTGGCCGGACTGCGCCAGTACCCGCTGAGCCGGACCCGAAACATCGGGATCATGGCACACATCGACGCGGGCAAAACGACCTTGACCGAGCGCATCCTGTACTACACGGGCAAGACGTACAAGCTCGGCGAAGTCCACGAAGGCGCTGCCGTCATGGATTGGATGGAACAGGAGCAAGAGCGCGGGATCACCATCACCTCGGCCGCAACCACCGCCGGGTGGCACGACCACTGGATCAACATCATCGACACGCCCGGCCATGTCGATTTCACCGTCGAAGTCGAACGTTCGCTACGGGTCCTGGATGGGGCGGTCGCCGTGTTCGACGCCGTTGCAGGAGTGGAACCCCAGTCCGAGACGGTATGGCGTCAGGCCGATCGCTACAACGTCCCCCGCATCTCGTTCATCAACAAGATGGACAGAGTCGGGGCCGACTTCTTCGCGTCGGTTGCCTCGATCCGTGAGCGCCTCGAGGCGAACCCGGTTCCGATTCAGCTCCCCATAGGAGTCGAAGGCGATTTCCGGGGTGTCATCGATCTCGTCGAAGAGCGGGCCCACATCTGGCAGGGTGATGACGGAAAGCGCTGGGATACGGTGGCGATCCCTGATGAGCTGTCCGAACTCGCCCACGAATGGCGGGGCAAGATGATCGAGGCTTGTGCCGATGTCGACGATTCTTTGCTCGAGAAATACCTCGAAGAGATCACGATCGAGCCCGGTGAGATTCATACTGCGATTCGCAAGGGCACCCTCGAGGGAACGTTCACGCCGGTGCTCTGCGGGTCGGCGTTTCGCAACAAGGGTGTTCAGCCGCTGCTCGACGCGATCGTGGCCTACCTCCCGAGCCCCTCGGATCTCCCGCCGATCCAGGGTTTCGACCCGGGCGACGAGGAAGCGGTCGTCACTCGGCGTGCAGACGACACCGAGCCGTTCACGGCGCTCGCGTTCAAGATCATGAGTGATCCGCATGTCGGCAAGCTCACGTACTTCCGTGTCTACGCAGGCACGGCACCGAAGGGTGGCCAGGTCATCAACTCGTCGTCCGGACGCAAGGAGCGCCTCGGCCGACTGCTGCGCATGCATGCCAACCATCGTGAAGACCTCGACGGTGTCCACACCGGGGATATCGTGGCCGTGGTCGGGCTCAAGAGCACGACCACCGGGGACACGCTTTCCGCGGTGGGTTCTCCGATTCAGCTCGAGTCGATGACGTTCCCCGCCCCGGTGATTTCGGTGGCGATCGAACCGAAGACGAAAGTCGATCAGGACAAGCTCGGCGATGCTCTCCATCGGCTGTCGGACGAGGATCCGACGTTTCTCGTCCGATCTGACGAGGAGACCGGCCAGACGATCATCTCCGGGATGGGTGAGTTGCACCTCGAGGTGCTCGTCGATCGGCTCGTGCGCGAGTTCCGGGTCGGGGCGAACGTGGGCAGGCCGCAGGTCGCCTATCGGGAGACCATCAAGGGTGGCATCAAGAAGGTCGAGGGACGCTATGTTCGCCAGTCGGGAGGACGTGGCCAATACGGCCACGTCGTCATCGATCTCGAACCGACGGGTCCTGGAGGCGGGTACGAGTTCGTCGACAAGATCAGGGGAGGTCGTGTGCCCCGTGAGTACATCCCGTCGGTCGATGCAGGAATCGAAGGAGCGCTCGATCAGGGCGTTCTCGCAGGCTATCCGCTGGTGGACGTTCGAGCGACCCTTGTCGACGGCTCTTATCACGATGTCGACTCTTCGGAGATGGCGTTTCGCATCGCGGGGTCGATCGCTTTCCGGGAGGCGGCGAAGCGGGCGGGCGTGAAGCTTCTCGAACCGGTAATGGCGGTCGAAGTGGTCACCCCGGAGAATTACATGGGGGACGTGATCGGCGACCTGTCCTCCCGCCGGGGCAAGATCGAGGAGACGGATCAGCGAGGGAATGCTCGTGTCGTCACGGCACAAGTGCCACTCGCAGAGATGTTCGGCTACGCGACAGACCTTCGGTCTCGCACGCAAGGTCGTGCTACCTACACAATGCAGTTCCATTCGTACCAGGATGTCCCCGAAGCTATTGCCAAGGAAATCGTCGCCCGCGTTCGAGGCGAATAGAAAGAAAGGGTTTTGTGATGGCGAAGGTGAAGTTTGAGCGGACGAAGCCGCATGTGAATGTGGGGACGATGGGTCATATTGATCATGGGAAGACGACGTTGACGGCGGCGATTACGCGGGTGTTGTCTGA
>BDSU01000006.1 GCA_002897675.1 bacterium BMS3Abin02
CGGAGGTCGGATGTCGAGCGGCTCCTTCTTGGCCGCCTCACCCTGACTCTTGGTGATCATGTCGTGAGCGACCATCGTGTCGATGACGTCGTTGCGGCGTTGCAGGACGTTCTCCGGCTGGCGTCGGGGGTCGTAGACCCGCGGGTTACGGATCGGAACGAACATGGCTGCGGACTCTGCGATGGTGAGCTCGTCGAGGCTCTTGCCGAAGTACTCCTGTGCGGCAGCTTTCACGCCGTAGGCGCCCCAGCCGAAATACACAGAGTTCAGGTAGAACTCGAGAATCTGGTCTTTCGTGTAGCGACGCTCCAGTTCGACGGCGACGGCGGCCTCTCGAATCTTGCGGGTGAGCGTCGGTTCGTCGCCGACGAAGTTCTGCTTGACGACCTGCTGGGTGATCGTCGAACCACCGCGCTCTTTGCCATACCGAAGATTGTCGATGAAGGCGCTGCCGATTGCAGCGAAGTTGACCCCTTCGTGTTCATAGAACGTCGCGTCCTCGGAGGCCAGAGCGCCGTCGATGACGATCTCCGGAACGTCCTCGATGCGGATCGGCTGGCTGTTCTTGCCATCGTCCAGCTCGGCCAGTTTCTGGTTGGAGAGCGTGTAGATACGTGAAACTCTGGACAGGTCGGGGAAGTCGAGCGCCATGTTCTGCACGTCGGGGACGAATCGTTTCTCGAGACCCGTGAATACGCCGAATGCGGAACTCGTCCCGAAGAACGAGAACAGCGCCAACCAGGTGGAGGCGAGCAGGGCGACTGAGAGCAGCGTCGCGAGCGCGACAAACCAACGGCTCCTGACTTCGCGGCGTTCGAGTTCGTGAATTGGTGCGGACATGCTTCGCCTCAAGCGTCGGGCACGCTGCCCGTTTAGCATTCGGGAGGATACCCATGATCCGAAAAGACACAATGCACCAACCCGAACGCGCCACCACGAGCGGGATCGAGATCGAGACCGTCTACCGCCCCGACGAGGTGCCGGACCGGCTCGGTGAACCGGGCGCCTACCCGTACACGCGCGGTCCGTACCCGACCATGTACCGGGGGAGACTCTGGACGATGCGCCAGTACGCCGGTTTCGGCGACGCGAACGCCACCAACCGGCGGTTCCGGTCACTTCTCGAGGCCGGGCAGACGGGCCTGTCGGTGGCCTTCGATCTCCCGACGCAGATGGGGTACGACTCCGACCATCCGATGGCCGAAGGCGAGGTCGGCAAGGTGGGGGTCGCCATCGACAGCATCGAGGACGTGCGGCGCCTGTTCGCCGACATTCCCCTGGGTGAGGTGAGCACCTCGATGACCATCAACGCAACCGCGGCGATCCTGCTGCTGGCCTACCAGCTCGTCGCCGAGGAGCAGGGCGTTGCCCCCGAGCGGATCCGAGGAACGGTGCAGAACGACATCCTGAAGGAGTACGTCGCGCGAGGCACCTACATCTACCCGCCGGCCGCGTCCATGCGGCTTGTCACCGACCTCTTCTCGTACTGTGCCGAAGAGCTACCTTCCTGGAACACCATCTCGATCAGCGGCTATCACATGCGTGAGGCCGGAGCGACTGCCGCGCAGGAACTGGCGTTCACGATCGCCGACGGTCTTGCCTATGTTCGGGCGGCGATCGATGCAGGCCTCGACGTGAACCAGTTCGCACCGCGTCTGTCGTTCTTCTGGAATGCTCACAGTCAGTTCTTCGAAGAGATCGCCAAGTTTCGGGCTGCGAGGCGCATGTGGGCCAGGCTCATGCGGGAGAAGGTGGGGGCGACCAACCCGAAGGCGTGGCAGATGCGGTTTCATACCCAGACGGCCGGCAGCACCCTCACGGCCCAGCAGCCGGAACTGAACATCGTCCGCACGGCCGTCCAGGCGCTCGCCGCGGTGCTCGGGGGAACCCAGTCCTTGCACACCAACTCCTACGACGAGGCGTTCGGGCTGCCGACGGAGAAGTCGGCCAAGATCGCCCTGCGCACACAGCAGATCCTCGCGTTCGAGGCCGGTGCGGCCGATACCGTCGATCCTCTCGCGGGTTCGTACTTCATCGAGGCCCTGACGGACGCGCTCGAGGAGAAAGCCGCCGCCTTGCTCGATGAGGTCGAGGCGCTCGGTGGTGCGGTCAGCGCCATCGAGATGAGCTTCCCGCAGAGGGCGATCGAGGACGCGGCGTACGAGACGGCGAGGCGGATCGAGGCCGCGGACCAGATCGTGGTCGGTGTGAACCGTTTCGTCGAGGAGGGGGAGGAGGAGGACATCCCGGCCCTGCGGATCGATCCGGCCCTGCAAGAGGATCAGGCATCTCGCCTCGCTGCGCTGCGTGAGCGGCGTGACGGCGCCGCCGTGGGGGAGGCTCTGGAGACGATTCGGGCGACCGCGCGCTCCGGCGGAAACGTTCTCTATCCGATGAAGGAGGCGCTACAGCGCCTCGCGACGCTCGGCGAGGTGTCGGATGCGCTTCGGGACGTGTTCGGAGAGTACCGCCCGTAGAGCCGACTCCTGCTTCGAGGGGGAGGCAGGGACCCGGCGAGGATGTCCCGTTTCTCGTAGAACTCGGTGGCGGCCTTCGGTTCTTGTTCATCCTGGCATCATGCTGTGATCCGTAGGTCGAGGAGCCTCGTTCGTGGGCGATGGCGGCTTCGAGTGCGGCGGCGAGATGTGGGGGTTGCCGGTGGCCTGTGGCTCTTCGGAATCGGCCGCGGGCCAATTCCGTCCTTGTCACCCGGCGCAGCGTCATCTGACCGTCTCTGTACCGTTTCACGTCGGCGGAGTGTTCTCGGACGATCTCGATCATCGACTCGACCGGGGGAGAACACGGTCTCGAGGAGCGGACCGTCGATGCCGAGCCGGGTGACGGTGGGGGTCTCTGAGAGTCCTTCACGCAGCGACGACGCGGCACCGGGATGGTTACGCTGCAGCGCTCGGGCCAGGGCCTCGAGCTCGGCCTGTGTGGCGTGCGGGTCGGGGTTGGCCCACTCGTGGCGCAGCTCGGCACGCACCGAGGGCGCTGGGTGTCGGGGAGATGACCCATGACGTTTCGTTCTTCATGGGTTTCATGCCGACATCGGCATGAAAGCCGTCATGTCGACGTTCCTCGGTCACGTTCGCCCGACGCAGTTCCTCGTTCTCCTACTCGATCTTCTTCATCATCACCCGATCGGCCAATGAGATGCCCGCGGCATCCCCGGAGTCGATGTCCGACTGCTTCACCCGCATACGGACCGATTCGACGCCGTACCCCAACCGGTCGGCAACCCGCCTGATCGTGCCCTGTGACGTCCCCGACCCTTTGTGGAGATGACGGACCAGACGCACCGCCTGAGCCTTCTCGCCAGGCGCATACCGACGAGTCGTCGACTTCCCCGGAGTTGACTCGTTCTCCTATCACTCTCATCCCCGCTTCCAAGATCAAGGGCCTCCACCATTTCCAGGGCGAACCAGCTCTGACCGACGCGATATAGATACCCGGCAGGGTTCTGGATCGCCCGGATTCTGGGCCAGTGCTCCCAGGCGTAGACGAGTGCTTCAGAGGTGGCCTCGGACTCGATCTCAGGGCCGTACGCTGCAGCGAGAGCGTACGAGAGTTTCGGCTCCGTCTCCTTGACGAAGCGAGCGAAAGCGCGTTCCTGATCGGCGCTCACCGTTCCTCCGAATCGCTCTCAGTCTCTGAAACCATCGAGGCGGGAGGTTGGGCGACGCGTCGAGTGTTTCACAAGGTGGGTGCAGCATCAAGCAGAACCTCCAATTGCCACCGTCAGTGAGGTTGATCGCGTAGGCTGGTGTCCATGGCGGAAGGTCGCAGCCGGGGACTGGTCATGGTGGTGGTGACGTCGTGTCTCACCTTCGTGTTCGGCTACGTCACGGCCCAGCTCGTCTATCTCGGCGGACTGGCAGGTTTCGGCTGGATCGAAGGGCGAGAACCGGTGCTTTCGCACACGGCCGTCACGTTCCAGGCGGCGGGACCGGACGTCGCCCTGGCCGGCGGACTCCTGACGGTGTTCGGAGTCGCGATCGTGCTTCTCCTGGTCTACCCGGGACCGGGTCCACACGGTGTGGCGAGGCTGACCGTGCTGTGGACGATGCTGCACCTGTTCCGCACGGGTCTTCAGGTGATCCTCGCAGCCCCCTTCGATCCGGAGGGGATCGGGGCTGCGATCGCCGCGAGCTCAGGGCTGCCGGAGCGTTTCCTGGGGATCCTCGCCGGGGTTGCCGCCGCGGCAGTGCTCGGGATGGGGATGATGGCCGCGCCCGCATTCCTCAAGTTCGCCCCCCGCGCGAGCTTGCTGGAGACTCGTGTCAGCCGCGTCCGTGTCATGCTGCTCGTCGCCGGCGTCCCCTGGCTGATCGGCGGGGCGCTCATCGCCGCCTTCGTGTTCCCCGACCCGGGGCTGGCATTCGGGCTGATCACCAGCGGGGTCATCGTGCTGGGCGCCCTTGCGACCGCCCCGATCGTCAGTGTCGATCATCAGTGGAGGCCGACCGCTCCCGGGATTCCGGTCGTACCGGCCCTCCTCGTGGCGGTCCTGTTCTGGCTCTTCGTCTTCGCTCTCAGACAAGGCGTTCCGATCCCACCCTGGAGCTAGCGCCTCGACGGCCAACCCTTGCGGTGTTCTGCCGGCCGGGAACGCCGAGCCCCCCGGTTCTTGCGTGAGTTGGTTGCCTATGGCGCGGGCGGTCTCACGCAAGAAGGGTTGCAGTCGTCGATGCGATGGCGATAAGCCTCATCGGGAAGGTCCTGCGCGAAGATCCCGACCGGATGTGGCCCTTGCTCGATGCCTGGATCGCCGATGAAGATCTCTGGATACGCCGGACGGCGATCCTCGCCCAGCTCGAGCACAAGGAGCGCACCGATCCCGACAGGCTCTTCGACTACTGCCCGCGGCGGGCCCACGAGAAAGAGTTCTTCACTCGCAAGGCGATCGGATGGGTGTTGCGCGAGTACGCGAAGACCGACGTGGCCGCGGTTTCGAGGTTCCTGCTCGAACACGGGAGGAACTCTCCGGACCAAGTTTTCGGGAAGCGGCGAAGCACCTGAATCTGTAAGGCGCGGTGCGCTTCGCGTCACTGCCTTGGAGGCTGCGAGTTGATGGTGCGGCACATGCCTGGACTTCCCTCGGGCAGGATGGAGCATCTCTCCCCCCTCGAGCGAAGCGAGTTTGGGGGGAGTACGGCGAAGCCGGGAGGGGGGCGGTAGCTCCCGTATCAGTAGTTCTCGGGATGCCCGCCGCTCTGGAGGATCTCGACCCAGTTCGTGATCGTATCGATGACATCGGGAAAGTCCTTGGCGACTTCCTCATTCGTGAACCGGAGCATCACGAACCCTTGAGACTCGAAGTGGGCGATGCGTGCTGTCTCGTCTCGCCAGTCGTGTGAGTGATCGTCGATCTCGATGATGATCTTTAGGTCGAGGCATGCGAAGTCCGGGATCCAGGGTCCTATCGGGACCTGGCGGCGGAATCGGGCGCCGGTTCCTTTGGCCTTGATGGCACCCCAGACTCTTGCCTCCGCGGGTGTGAGGTGCCCTCGGAGTTCGTGGGCTCGCGACTGGGCAAGACGAGTGTGGCGGGGCCTGGACATGGCACGAGTGTCCACGACGGGACCGTGAGGATCAAGGTGTCTGTCGAGCAACTCCAGAGCTTCGTGGTGGGTGCGGCCCCCTCCGGCCCTGGCGGGCCACCTCCCCCAATGTCGCTGCGCTCCTGGGGGAGGAGATGAGATGTCCGTCCTTTCGGGGCATCTCCCCCAATGTCGCTGCGCTCCTGGGGGAGGAGATGAGATGTCCGTCCTTTCGGGGCATCTCCCCCAATGTCGCTGCGCTCCTGGGGGAGGAGATGA
>BDSU01000007.1 GCA_002897675.1 bacterium BMS3Abin02
CCGAGGCGGAACTCGAGGCGTGGCTCGCAGGACTCATGTCGCCAGCACAGGAGACGAGCGAGAAGTCTGTCACGACGGCGGCGACGGCATGCTCGTCGGCGCTGAGGCTGTATGACGGCGTCGGCTATGGCGGGGACGTCCTGTACCTGTGGAGTCGGCGAACATGGATCGACCTGTGGGACGTCGGGTTTGCCAATCGGACCTCGTCGTACAAGATCGGGGCCTGCTCGTCGTACTTTGCCGACTATCCAGGTGGCGGGGGCGACTGGTACCCGACGAGCCTGACGTCGGCGTACCTGTGGTCGTCGTCGATGCTGTCAGGCTGGGACAACCGGGTGTCGTCGGTGTACCTGCGATAGCGCAAGGCGACAGGGAACCACTCCTCGCTTCTGGGCACGTAGTCTGGACCGGACCGGCAGGAGCACTCACGAAAGACGACATGGCACCGGAGGACGCCGCGGAGCGGTTCACCCGCCTGTACACGGAGACCTACAGCGCTGTGTTGGCGTACGCGCTGCGTCGGACGGCCAACCGCCAAAATGCCGAGGATGTGGTCTCGGCCACGTATTTGACCGCGTGGCGGCGCCTCGACGACGTCCTCGACGCGCCGGTCCCGTTGGCCTGGCTGTACCGGGTCGCCGCGGGGCATCTCGCCAACCAGCGGCGTAGTAGCCGCCGCTTCACTGCTCTCCGAGTACGTCTCTTCTCGGTCCCGCCGCCGCAACGGTCCAGCAATCCGGCTGACGTCGCCGCCGCCGACACCGACATCGAAGCGGTGTTGGATGCGCTGGCGAGCCTGTCTGCCGGCGATCAGGAACTGTTGCGCCTCACCGGGTTCGAAGGGCTGTCTCCTGCCGAGATCGCCTCGGCGTGGGGGGTGCCGTCCCGCCTGGTGAGGGTGCGGCTGCATCGGGCCCGCCGCCGCCTCCAAACCGCCCTCGGCCGGCAGGCCGACGGGTCTGATGTGAAACGAACGCCGTCTGGTGGACATAAACAGATGACGAAACCATCGGGTGCTTCGCCCGACGACGATAGAGAACACAATGAAGAACCGACCTGACGCCTTCGAACGGCTCCAAGCCGCCAACCCGGTCGACCCGGCCACGGTCGACCGCCCCGACTCGCCCCGAGCCCAGCAGTTGCTGGCGTCGATCCTCGCCACCCCTCGCACCCCCGAGCCCGCCGTCGTTCGACGTCGCCGCCGGCGGCTCGTCATCGCCGTCGCCCTCGTCGCCGTCCTGGGTGGAGCAGCCACCTGGATCATCACCCGGCCGGTAACCAACCCCGCCGTCGTTTCCTGCTACGCCCAACCGGCCCTGCACGGCACCCAGGCCGGCCTGGCCGGTGTCCCCCTCGACGTGGAATCATGCGCCCCCTACTGGGAGGACGGGACCCTCACCAACCCCGACTATCCGGCCGGGACCGTGCCGCCGCTCGTCGCGTGCGTCACCGATGTCGGCACCTTCGCCGTATTCCCCTCCGACGACCCCAACCTGTGTGGAAACCTCGGGCTCGCCCTACCGGAGATGCAGTCGATCGAAGACGCCAAACCGACCCTCGACCTGGACCACGCCATCTCCGACTACTTCGCCACCGACCAGTGCATCCCCATCCCGCAGGCAGTCGACGACATCCGTAGCATCCTCGACAGGCACGACGCCTCCGACTGGACCATCACGATTGGCGAGCGACGACCCGATCGGCCCTGCGCCAGCCTCTCCTTCGAACCCAAGACTCGGACTATCCGCATTGTCCCCATCCCCGAACCCTGACACAGCGAGCGCAGAGTCGCGTTAGGAAGCGGACACCGGCAGCAGCACGGCGCCAAGTCAGTGCAACATCTAGGGGTCTCGAACACGTTCTCCGGGTGTCAGTCACGTGTCCGTCGCGCTTGCAGGATCCTCGATGCTGAAGGGGCTCTCTCGGTAGGAGCCTGAACCGGTCCGGGTCTCCCGGAGGCTCTGGTCCTCGGGAAGGTGGGATCGTGTCGAGCACCGCTTCGATCAAGTTCGCCCATCCAGTTCATAGCAGGTACGAAATGGGGGCTTCACTGCTGTGCTGCTCTGGGGTCCCGGTGGTTCGGGTTGGGGCGACCCCATCCTTTTGATGCGCCCACGGACCGTCCGGCAGCCGCCGGGATCGTCGGTGATGAACCGATACTCTTGGGATACCGCTGCGGCAGGTTTGACGGTTACGTGGTTGACAGCCGCGAGTCGTGGGATCCGGAGAAGCGGCGGCTCGACCCGTGGTATGTCCACAAGTCGGGAACCGCACCTCCACGACCGGCCAGAGCTCAACGACCAATCCCGCGGCTGCCGGAGTGGTCCAGCTCCCGGGTCTGTGCGCGCTGGTTGACGAGCTGACGAACCCGCCGTTCCATCTTCGCGAACTCATCGCCATGACTGGGGTCGGGGAGGTGCCGGTCGTGGTTCGGGTCGAGTTCGGTTCTTCTGGTGATGGCGGGCTGGTCGATCCAATCGCGGCCGAGGGCTTGGGTGAGCACGTCGAGAGCAGTCTGGTCGTCGTCGACGACGACGTAGGCGTGGTTGGCGTGTCGTCCTCGGGTCATGGGGGTGTAGATGCCGCGGCTGTCAGTAGGCGTGTCGATGAGGAGGAGGGCGACATCGACGGTGCGGCCTTGGGTGGCGTGGCTGGTTTGGGCGTAGCCGAGTTCGAGATGCTCGGCGACATACTCGGCCGGGAGCCGGATGGCGCCGGTGCGTCCGTCGAGCGTGAGGTCACCGTCGGGGTGGATGCCGCTGATGGTCCAGTGGTCACGATTCTTGACGATGTGTCCTTGGTTGGTGCGGAGGTTTCGGTCGTTGCGGCGGGTGACGACCTCGTCGCCGATCAGCATCGCCTCGTCGCCAACTGGGAGGGAGGGGCCGTCGGGGTCGAGTTCACCTGCCTGGATGCGGGTGTGTTGGGCGAGTCGGTTGAGCCTGGCGGCGGTGTCGGTGGCGTTGGCCATGAGCGCCACCATCTGGCCGCGGGTACGGGCTTGCTGCCAGGCGGTGATGATGTCGGTTTCCATCTGGTCGAGGGTGCCGTCGTGGAGACGGCCATGCCGCTGGTAGTCGCCGAGGACACTGGGGTCGCCGTTGCGGAGTCGGAGGCTGGCGTGGCGTTCCCAGTTGTGACGGAACCGATGAACCTGGCCGAGTTCGACACACCCGTAGGTGTCGACGAGGTGGGCGAACATGCCACCGCGACCGACGGCGGAGAACTGGCGGGGATCCCCGACGAGGACGATCCGCCAATCGCGGCCGTCGGCAAGTCGGGCGAGTTCTGCCAGTTTCGGGGTAGCGGCGGTGCCGGCTTCGTCGACGATCACGGTGGCCCCGACGGGTAGGTCGTAGGCGACGTCGGGTGGTCGGGACGGGTGGTGGTGTTCGACCAGGAGCTTGTCGATGGTGTCGCCGGCCATGCCGGTCTCGGCACTGAGGACGTCGGCTGCGGCTGCGGTGGGCGCCACTCCGAACACCGGGCGACCCTGGGCGTGGAGGGAGGTGACGGCCGCGGCGAGCATGGTGGTCTTGCCGGCTCCGGCGGGACCGACGATCAGCTCCAACCCGCCGTGACCGGCGACGACCGCTGCCGCCTCTGCTTGTGCCGGGGTGAGCCGCTGCCCGTGACGTATGGGTCGTGCGGGAGCATGGTCATCTCGGCGTCGGTCAGCCCACGCGATGAGCCGTTCCTCTTCATCGAGAATCCTTTCGGTGGTGAGGGCGCGGTCCATGGCGGATTCGCTGATGGGTCTGCCGTCACGGCGCAACGCAACACCGGCGGGGACCGGTCGGGATACGTCGACGCAGCGGGCGGTGGTGGCGTGGTCGGCGAGCCGCTGGAGGAAGCCGGTCAGCTCTGTGGCGTCGGCGGTGGTTGTGGTGGGTGTGGCTGCGGCGAGTTCTCGGATCAGTTCGGCGGGTCGCCATGTCGACTGGCGTTCGGTGAGCGATTCGAGGGCACGTTCGACCATCCCGGTTGCAGCCGCACGGTCGATGCCTTCGAGGCCGCGCCGACGGCCGCTGATGGTTTCGATGATCCGTTCCGGGTCCCACCCCAATGCGCGCACGCGTTCCTGCCATTCGTGGCGCAACTCCAGTGCGGAGGTTCCGTGGGGCTTGGCGGGTCGGCTGTCGATGGCCGCTTCCCGCTCCAACCCCCATCGTTCTTTGCGGGATGGGTCCTTCCCAAGGTGTTGGCGAAACCGGGCGAGTTTCTCGTCGAGGCGACGCTGCAGGTCTCTGCTGCGTTGGGAGAACTCGGCCAGGATCTCGGGGTCGATGTCGGCGATCTCGGCGATGCCGTGCTCGGGCGGCTCCCAGCGGACGCCGAGACGCCGGGTCATCTCCGAGCGCAGGGTGGCGTGATACAACGCCGACAAGGTCCGCTGGTCGACCTTGATCGTTCGAGCGTCCAGAGCCAGCCAGCGTCCGTCCGGTGCGGCGACCCGGTTGGCGATCACCGCATGGGTGTGTAACTGGGGGTCGAGCTTGCGGCTGGTGTGCTGACGAAACATGCCGACCACGATCCCCTCGGCATCGACGCACACGATGTGGCCGCGGCGGCGCATCCTCGTGTGGGCGTGGCCCTCCACCCAGCCGAGCACCGCCACCACCGCCCGCTCATGGGCCTCGATCACCTGCCGGCGCACCTCCGGATCGCCGAGCCCGAACAGCACCGAGACCGACTTCGGGGCAGAGAACGTGGCGTCATACCCGCGGACCGACCCCTCACCCATACGACGGCCCAGGTCCCGTCCCGTCGCCGGATCATGTCCAGCCATCACCGCAAGGAACCTCGCCGGGTCGACCTCATCCGACAGGCCGAGCCGGTCGGCGGCTTGGCCCCACCAGCGGCCCGGCGGCTCGGCACCGTCCAGGTAGTAGGAGGGAAGGTGCTCGGTGTAGTAGCGGCCCGCACCCGCCCCCTTCAACGTGGTCACCCGAACCGTCACGACACGCCTCCCCGCCTGTGACCGCAGGTGTGCACCCGTCTGTCGATCCTCGGCCGGTATCGGGAATCAGTGTTGATCGGGCCTCGGTGCTCCGCTCGAGGCTGGTTCGGTGCCGGACAGGTCGAGCCGATCTGACCGGTTGCCTTGTCCAGGGGCCGGTAGGTATTCGTTGTCGGCATCGTCTCGGTGGCGTTTGGCGTGGTCGCCATGGCGGCACGATCGCGCCGAACCCTGTCATCAGAATGTCAACAACCCTGTCATCGATCTCCCCGGAACGCTGTCACGCATGTGTCCGGAACGGCCTGGGAGGGGCTTTCCCGGCACGGACTGACGGCCGATCGGAGCCGTCTTGGCGGCGAATTGGAGGGTTTCTGACAGGGCTACCGACACTCTGCTGACAGGGTCACCGTCCAGGATTCGCCCATGGACAAGCTCGACCGTCTGCTCTCAGCCGCAGAACTCGCCGACTACCTGGGTGTGCCGATCGCCACCATCTACGCGTGGCGGCATCGCCGGCAAGGCCCCCCAGGGTTCCGGGCCGGACGCCACCTCCGCTACCGGCTCGCCGACGTCCAACGGTGGATCACCGCACAACTCGAAGACAGCAGCCGTCCCCACCGGTGAAGCTCCTCGGGCATACTTGAAACCAGACCTCGACTGACCGACCGGGAGGAATCATGGCACGAGGAGCGATCGACCGACGGGACAACGGCCGGTACCGGGCACGCTACGAAGGCCCCGACAGCCGGTGGCACAGCCGCACCTTCGACCGGAAGGTCGACGCCCAACGCTGGCTCGCCGACCAGCTCTCCCGACTCAACCACGGCATGTGGATCGACCCTGTCGCAGGCATGGTCACCTTCGACACCTACGCCGACCGATGGCTGGCCGCCAAGACCCGCATCAAACCGAAGACCCGCGAGGGCTACCGGTCGCTGCTGCGCTCCCGCATCCTGCCCACCTTCGGACCCGTCCGTCTCGCCGCCATCGACCGGGCGTTCGTCGGATCGTGGGTTCGGACCATGACCGACGACGACCTGTCTCCATCGAGAATCCGCCAGGCCCACCAGTGCCTCGCCGCCATCCTCGAACAGGCCGTCGACGATGGCCTCATCGGCCGCAACCCCGCCCGCCGCACCGAACTTCCTCGCCTCGAAGAACCCGAACACCGCTACCTCACCGCCGAGCAGGTCGCCCGCCTCGCCGAAGCGATGCCCAACCACCAACACGCCACCATGGTGCATGTCCTCGCCTACGGTGGACTCCGCTGGGGCGAGATGGCGGCCCTGCGCCGGAACCGAGTCGACATCCTCCGCCGTCGCATCCAGGTCTCCGAATCGGTCACCGAAATTGGCGGCCGGCTCGCCTTCGGCACCACCAAAACCCACCAAACACGCACAGTCCACCTCCCCTCGTTCGTCGCCGACATGCTCGGACGCCACCTCCAAGATGTCGGCGACGACCCCGAGACCCTCGTGTTCACCGCCCCGAAAGGCGGCCCGCTGCGCTATGTGAACACGCGCAGACGGATCTGGAACCCTGCCCGAACGCAGGCCGGGGACGACCTTGTCGACATCACCCCCCATGATCTCCGCCACACCTGCGCATCCCTCATGCGCGCCGCCGGCGCCGACATCAAAGCCATCCAACAACAACTCGGGCACCGCGACGCCACCATCACCCTGAACACCTACACCCACCTCTTCGAAGGCGACCTCGCCAACATCATGAACCGCCTCGACCAAGAAAACGCGTCCAAAACGCGTCCTGAGCGCGTCCTGGAGATGGCCGGAGGGGTTACCAAACTCTCGGCTAGGGGCTGAAAACCCAGTAACCACAAAGGTTTTCTGCGGTGGGCCCGGCAGGACTCGAACCTGCGACCTACGGATTATGAGTCCGCTGCTCTGACCAACTGAGCTACGGGCCCCGGTGTTGATTGTATGGCATACTTGAGCGACTTGAACCGAGGAAAGGTTCAACTGCGCGCGTTACATTGTCGATAGCACGGTAACTGCATGTCGCCAGGGAAGGAACGAATGTGCAGGACGTGAAACCCAGGCAGCCGGCGGAGCCGCCTTCGTGGGAGCGGCGGCTCGCATGGCGCCTCGAGAAGGCGGAGCGGGCCGACCGGGCCAAGTCTCGGTTTCTCGCGGACGTCAGTCATGAGATTCGCACGCAGCTTGCCGGGATCATCGGGATGACCCAACTCACCCTCGAAACGAAGCTGACCCCCGAACAGCGCGAGTACCTTGGATTGTCGGCCTCGTCCGCCACGGCCCTGCTGACACTCGTGAACGATCTCCTGGACCTGTCGAAGATCGAGGCGGGAAAACTCGAGATCGAGATGGTGCCGTTCAGTCTGTCCGATCTTCTCAACGACATCGCGGCCCTCTCGGCGGCGCAAGCCGAAGACCAGGGTGTCGGTTTTCAACTCGATGTGGGCGAGGAGGTCCCGGAGGTGATCACCGGAGATCCCGGACGTATCCGCCAGATCCTGCTCAACCTGATCGGCAACGCGCTGAAGTTCACTCGGGACGGCGCCGTGTCCGTGTCGGTAGCCACGGACGTTTCCACCGATGCCGACCTTGCTCTCCACCTGCAGGTCACCGACAGCGGCCCCGGGATTCCTGCGGAGCAGCTGGATTCGATCTTCGAAGCGTATGAGCAAGCCGATAGCGAAACGGCGGTGCAAAGCAGCGGTACGGGCCTCGGGTTGGCGATCTGCCGCCAGCTCGTGGAGCTCATGGGTGGTCGTATCTGGGCGGAAAGCAAACTTGGGCAGGGCTCTTCCTTCCATGTGATCGTGCCGATCGGCGTGGATGAAGGTGCGGCGAGGATCACCGAGGAAAGACGCTCCGAGATGGACGATCTCCCGGCGCTCGTGATCGCCAAGAACAGGTTCGTACGCGAAGGGTACATCGATGCGATCGGTGCTATCGGGCTCTCACCGGTCGGTGTGGAGAACGCAGCAGAGGCCGTCGGGGCGCTGGGGACGGCAGCTGCCACGGATCATCCTTTCGCTCTGGCCGTCGTGTCGTTGAACGGTGAGTCGCTCGAGTTCGCAGCCCAATTGCGTCAGCGGGCGGATCTGGAGCAGATGCACATCGTCGTCGTCACCTCCGTCGGACAGCGGGGCGATGCGGTGCGGTGTCGCGATTTGAACATCGCGGGCTATTTGACGAGACCGTTGACCGATGACGTGATTCAGGGAGCGGTTCGAGCCGTGCTGACCGGACCCTCCCCGGTCGACCTCTCGATGTTGGTCACCAAGCACTGGCTTCGTGAGCGGCGTCGCCATCTCAGCCTGCTGGTGGTCGACGACAGCCCGACACATCGGATGGTGGCCAAACGCATCCTCGAGCGTCGTGGGCATCGTGTCGATGTCGTCGACTGCGGGCTCGATGCACTCAAGGCCGTGGGTGAGCACCGCTTCGATGTCATCCTTCTGGATTTGTGGCTTCCCGACATCGGGGGCATGGAGGTCGCGGGCGAGATTCGCCGAGGTGAATCCGCCGCAACGAGGGTCCCGATCATTGGCATGGCAGCCGAAGGCGTTGTGGATATGGCAGCCGAGGCGCTGCGCGCAGGTATGGATGCGTTCGTCGTCAAGCCGTTCCAGGTGGCCGAGCTGCTCCGGGCGATCGAGTCTGCAGTGGATGAGGAGGCCCCGGCTACGACGAGTTGATCACGATGAGTGGTATGGGCTCGGTGGCACGGTGCTTTCCGCCGGTGGCGACGGACTCGATAAGGTCGAATGGCCCTGGTCGCAACGGCCTGCATCTGATATCCAGTGCGTACGGTTTGGCACCCCGAGAGGCAGCGGCGCGGAGACCGGAGGCGCAATCCGATGCTTGGTCGTTCGGGGTGCCGCCTCGGGTCAGCTGGCGCGTCGGGCCGCACTGTCGAGGCACTCGATCACCTGCTCATCGGTCGTCTGACGAAAGTCCTCGTACCATTGGCCGACCGCTCTGAACCATCGGGGGGCTTCGAGGCACACGACCTCGTCGACTTCTCTCTTGAGGTCGTGGATCGTGTCGGGTGCACCCACAGGTACCGCGAGCACGATTCGCCCTGCGCGACGGGCCCGCAGCACTCTCGCAGCAGCCTTGGCGGTGATGCCGGTCGCGAGGCCGTCGTCGATCAGCAGGACCGTCTTTCCTGCAACCGGGAGCGGTGGGGCACCACGCCGGTACCGCGCCTCTCGACGTTCGAGCTCTGCTCGTTCTGCCTTCCTGACGGTATCGAGATCGGCTTTGGTGATGCCGAGCATGCCGATGAGGTCCCGGTTGAGGACTTCGACGTCATCTTCGGCGATCGCTCCGATACCCAGCTCGGGCTGGCCGGGCGCGCCGAGTTTGCGGACGACGAGAACGTCGAGCGGAGCTTCGATTGCAGCCGACACTTCGGAGGCGACGACGACACCTCCTCTGGGGAGGCCGACGACCACCGTTTGGGGGCCGGCGAGATCCCTCAAGTTCTCTGCGAGGCGGCGGCCTGCGTCATTGCGATCTTGGAAGATCATGTGCGTAGCTTTCCCGTGTTCGAGGTGACATACCCGGATTATTCCAGATCGTAAACCGTCTGTTAGCTTGCTGGCAAGACAGGGAGGAAACCGTGAACGTGCTGGTCTGTGAGGGGCTTCGCAAGTCTTTCGATGGCCTCGTGGCCGTCGACGACGTGAGTTTCCAGGTCGCGGAGGGCGAAACCTACGGACTGCTTGGTCCAAACGGTGCAGGCAAGACGACCACGATCTCGATGATTGCCGGGCTGATCAAGGCCGATGCCGGGTCGGTAACCGTGGCCGGGCAACCGGTGACGACACGAAGCGTCAAGGCGAGGGCCGCGATCGGACTGGTTCCGCAAGACGTTGCCGTCTATCCGGATCTCACCGCCAGGGAGAACATCCGCTTCTTCGGCAAGTTGTACGGACTGACCTCGTCTCGACTCGCGGCCAGGACCGATGAAGTGCTGGAGATCATCGGCCTGTCCGAGCGGGCCGACGACCGCGTCGAAGAGTACTCGGGAGGCATGAAGCGGCGCCTGAACATCGGGATCGGCCTGTTGCACGAGCCTCGACTCCTCATCCTCGACGAACCCACCGTCGGTGTCGATCCGCAGAGTCGCAACGCGATTCTCGAAAACGTCGAGCTTCTCGGCCGTGAGGGCATGGCGGTGATCTACACGACCCACTATATGGAGGAGGCCGAGCGCCTGTGCGACCGTGTCGGAGTCATCGATGCAGGCAAGCTGGTCGCAGAAGGAACCCGACGTGAGCTGGTCGGTCTGATCGGCAGCAACGATCGGATTCGCGTGCGGGCCTCAGGGAATCTCGACGCCGCCATCGAACGGGTTCGTCGTATCGAAACGGTCCGGGACGTGGGGCGTGTCGATGACGGCATCGCCGTCATCGTCGAAGACGCGGGTGAGGTCATCACCGAGGTCTTGGTGGTCGTGACCGAGTCCGGCGTCACCGTGGCGACCGTTGAGATCGACGAGCCGAACCTCGAAGACGTGTTCCTGCACCTTACCGGCAAGGCTCTGCGGGACTGATGCGTCCTGCATTGCTCATCGCGGGCAAGGACCTTCGCAGGCGCCTGCGCGACCGCTCCGCCTACATCGTCGGGATCATCGCTCCCCTGGGGCTGGCGGCCATCTTCAGCTTCGTGTTCAACCCGATCGCATCGACACATTTCACTGCGACCTTTGGTGTCGTGGATCAGGACGGGGGGGAGATCGCCGTCGCATTCACCGACCAGGTGCTTGCCGGTTTCGCCGCCGGGCAGGAGGGAATCAGGATCGTGCGGGTCGGGTCCGTCGACGAAGCACGCCGGCGGGTGGAAGTTGGAGGCGATTCCCTCTCCAATGCCGGGGATGGTATCAGCGCCGCCTTCGTGATTCCTGCCGGATTCTCTGCCGCTGTGCAGCATGGCGAGGCCGCAACGCTCGAAGTCATCGGCAGTCGGACCTCATGGACCAGCGCGTCGATCGCGGAGGCACTCGCGACCCGCTTCGCGGACGAGGTGACTGCCGTCAACCTCGAGATTCGGACATACCAGGCGTTCGGTGGTTCGATCGGCCCGGGCACGGTGGCCGAGGCGATGGGGTTTCCCGCGCCGGTCACGGTCGGCAGCGTGCCGGCCGCAACCCGCCGACTCGACGGTGCGACTTCGATGACCGTGGGCATGGCGGTGTTGTTCTTGTTCTACGTCACACAGCTTGGCGTCTTGGGGTTGTTGGAGGAGCGTCACGACGGAACGCTCGACCGCCTGCTGGTCGCCCCGATCGGGAGAGGCTCGATTCTCGGTGGTAAGGCGCTCGTGGCGTACGTTCTCGGGGTGGTGAGCATGACCGTCCTCGTGGTCGCCTCCACGTATCTGCTCGGAGCGCACTGGGGGAACCCCATCGGGGTGGCGATCCTCGTTCTCACCGTGACGTTCTCGGCGGTCGGGATCATGGCCGTCGTGTCGGGCATCGCCAAGACCGACGAGCAGGCCCACGCCTACACGGCAATCGTCGCCATCGCTTTGGCCATTCTCGGCGGGTCCTTCTTTCCGGTGGCCCAGGTCGGCGGTTTCTTGGCCGTTGTGAGCCGGCTTACGCCGCACGCATGGTTCTTGCAGGGGCTGGGTGACCTGGCCGCAGGTCACATCTCCGACGTGCTGCCGGCTGCAGGTGTCCTGATCGCGTTCGGTGTGACGTCGGGCGCACTCGCATGGGTGCTGTTACGCAAGGTCGTGAATCGATGAAAGTGTGGACGATCGCCGGAACGAACGTGCTCCGCATGGTGCGGGATCGCCGCTCATTCTTCTTCATCTTCGTTCTGCCGCTTCTGCTCACCTTGGTACTCGGGGCCGTGTTCGGCGGCAGCTTCCTGCCTCGCCTCGGTGTCGTCGGCGGTGATGACGGTCCGCTCGCCCGGTCGCTGATGGCCGATCTGCAGAACCAGTCCACCATCCGGGTTCTGCCCTATGCGGATCTCCATGCGCTCCTTCTGGCTGTGGAGCGGGGAGAAGTGGAAGCCGGCCTGGAAATACCGAAGGGCTACGACGAGCAGGCCAGAACCGGCGTCGAGCTGGGTTTCATCGCTCGATCCGTGCAAGAAGAGGCGGTACTTCGAACCATGGTGGGGAGTGTCGTCGCCGAACAGAATAGGGTGCTGCGTGCTGCCGGGTTCGTTGAAGCTCAGGGTCTGGCGAACTTCGATGTTGCTCTCTCCGTCGCGAAGGGGAAGCAAAGGGACCTGGCGGGTGTCTCCGTCGTCACGTCGTTGGTGGGAGAGCCGGTTTCATTCACTCGGATCGGACGCTTCGACCTCGGCGCGCACTCCCAGCTGATCCTGTTCATGTTCCTCACGTCCCTGGCGGGGTCTGCCGCACTGATCCGGTCACGAATGTTGGGCGTCAGCCGTCGAATGGTGGCGACCCCAACACCGATCCGAACCATTGTCGTCGGGGAAGCCATGGGCAGGTTCGGGGTCGCAATGGTGCAGGGCCTGTTCATCGTTCTCGGCACCTGGCTGGTCTTCGGCGTCGATTGGGGAGACCCGCTGGGAACCGGTGCCGTCCTCGTCATGTTCTCGCTCGTCAGCGCCGGCGCCGCCATGCTGATAGGGTCGCTGTTTCGCAACGATGCGCAGGCCGGTGGGATCGGTGTGCTGCTCGGACTCGGGTTTGGGGCGCTCGGAGGATGCATGGTTCCGTTGCAGGTGTTCCAGATCTTCTCGCCGGGGTTATATACGGCGGCCCACATCACTCCGCACGCGTGGGCCCTGGAGGCGTTCATCGAGATGGTGCAGCGGGGTGGAGGGCTTGTCGACATCCTCCCTGAGTTGGCGATTCTCGGCGGGTATGCCGTGGTGTTTCTCGGTCTTGCCTCGTGGGCGCTGCACCGGTCCTTGACGCGTCCGTGAGCCGGAAGCGACGCTGAAACCCGCCACTCGCTCACCCGTCGGTTACGTCTTCACCGAGAACGATGTGGGCCAGGTTGTCCAACGACAGCGATCCGGTTCGGTAGTACGCAGAGTGGGCGCTCCACAAAGCGGTGTGACCGGTTGCGAATGTCTTGGCACCGAACATCGGATTGTGCGGGTCGGTTCCGAAGACCAGGTCGGTCGCACAGCGAAGCGAAAGATCTATGCAGTCCGGGCGAGCCAACTGGATCGGATCGAGCAGTGTCAGGCCGGACCACACGGTGGTGGACGAAGGAAGACCGAGGTCGGCGGCGTTGTCGGCACCAACGCCCGGACTTCCGATGAACACCAGTTCGTCTGGGGTGAGCACACCTTCCCGGGCTGCCAGACCTGCGACGAGTGACCCATAGGAGTGCGCTATGACCGTGGTGTGGGCCGGACCGAGCCGCTCGACGAAATCCCCAAGGGCGCCGGCGCCCTGGCGGGCAGGTTCGCGTGAGATCGCGCCCACGACGGTGTTCGGAGGGTCGTAGCCGAGCCAGGTGACGACCGCCGTGTCCGTGCCGCCGAGACGCTCTGCAAGATGGAGTGCATCGGCGCGTAGGTTTCGCTCGTACGACGAGAGGTCGTTCCCCACACCCGGGACGAGAACGACAACGTGACGAGCCGTGTCCAGATCGCCGATCACTTCGGCGATGCGTCCATCTCCGGAAGGGTCGAAGAGCAGCAGATCCCGTTCCGCCCACGCCTTTCGATCGGCGACGGCACGGTCGAGTCGGGCGATCGTCAGGGTCAAGCCCCATCGGAGGCCTTGCAGCGGCTCGCCTGGCAACCACGAAAGGACCCGGTTCAGGAGATCGAGGTTCATCGACAGAAAGGCTCGCCTTTCCTCGAGCCTCGAGAGGTCCGCGAGCACCAAGTCCCTGGGTGAGTCCGGTGCCGAGATCGTCGGTCCCCACGTCTCCGGGACGGGGCAGGCGTTGCCCATGTCGACGGTGTCGGCGCGCAGACGCAATCTGGCGGCCTCTTCGACCCACCAACCCGTGGATGCCCGGGCCCTGGCGGCCGTCGCAGTCTTCCCTCCCACCGTGCGCAACAGGGTGACGGCTGCAGCCATCTGTGTGGAGAGGTCTTTCTCCAAGGCCTCCATCTGCGTCGCAGTCCGGCGTGCAACATCCGGGTCGATGAGACGGACCATCTACGCCGAGAGTACGGCGTCGGAACGTCGGTGAGAAGGGGGCGGTCCGCGCCGGCACTGTCAGGCCGAAGACTTGGTGCGGAATTTGGCGACGGCGTAGATCGGGCACCAGCCGACCACTCCGGTGATCAGGGGAACGAAACCGACGATCTCGAGGAAGACACCCCATCCTCCGGTGACGACATTCGCCCAACCCGGATAGAGGAGCACCCCACCGAACACGACACGGGCGACGCGGTCCCAGCTTGCCTCGTTGATCTTCATGACTGCCTCCTTTCAACCGGTATGTCGCGCTTGGAGGCGGAACGGTCACATTTCGAGGAGGCGATACCCGAGTGTGAAGACACCATCCGCGGGTCGAAGAGATCGAGAATCGTGACGGTCGAGCCGTCGCTCACCGTGCGGGCTCCGGCCGACGAACAGCCGGCGAGTCTCTCCAGCACCTCGCAGCGAGCGGCGTTCCTGGCCGGCAGAAGACCGCAAAGGTTGCCGGTCGAGGCACTAGAACCCTGCTCGCCGACCCGTGGCGAGGGCGGCGATGGAATCGATCTTTGCCAGCACATCGTGGATCTCTGAAGCGAAGGCTCGACGCCTGGCTCCGCAGTCGGGATCGTCGACATCGAGGAGACTCCTGTTCGCGGCGAGTTTGAAGGCCGAGGTGAAGAGCACTTGTGAGATCGACTCGTCGGTGTGGATGCGCTGCTGAAGCCGATACTGTCTTCCGAGTGCCAGGCACTCGCCCATGAACTTCTTCTCGTTGATTTCGACATATGGCGGATGCAGGACGAGTGCATCCGCCACGACCTGATATGCCTCGAGATACGGCCGAAGAACCCAGTAACTGGTAAGTGGCCGCAGGTCGCGGAGCAGGGCGCGGATCTCCTCTGCTCCCCGGAGGACTCGCTTGGGCCAGCGAGGATCCTGGTGGAGGAGTTCGTTCCAGACTTGCTGGCGAAACTCGTCTTTGTCCGCAAAGAAAAACTCGAACTTCAACAGATCTCTGAGTCGCATGACCTCATCCCAGAAAGCTTCCTGACCGGTCACCGGGGCGTTCGCGGCGGTGAGGAGGGCCAGCTCGGCGATTGCCGCGTTGACGAAGAAGTGAACGATCGTATTGCGGTAGTAGGCAGCAGCGAGACGCTGCTCGGAACCGATCATGTACACGGTCTGGGGTCCGGCGTCGAACGTGGCAACGATGCCCTGGTCGTCGAGACGCTGCAGGATCGACTCGATCTGTTTGGCGTTCTTGCTCTCCACGCGTTCGGTGAGCGGGATGTCGCGCGAACGAATGTATTCGCACAGCTCCGAGACTTCCTCCCGGAGCTGATCCAAGGTGAACGCCCGATCCTCTGCAGTCAGGAGAGCGATCGTGAGCAGCGCCGTCGGTGTGATCGGTGTGACGTCGTTGATCCGCGTCGACACTTCGAACGCGATCTTCTGAACGTCGATCGGTGCGATCGGTCTCCCTTGCTCGAGGTACGAGGACAGCGCGAGAGGCTCACCGAAACGCAGATGGATGTCACCGTATCGTCGGCCCAACGAACGGACGGAGCGGACCAGCCATCCGAAGCTCTCACGCTCCTTGCGCTCGCCGCGCTGCTCCGCGGCGTAGGCGCCCACGTCCTCGATGTGGTCGTAGGTGATCGAAAGCGGGATGAGGTAGACGTCTTCGCTCTTTCCTCTTGTGAACGCATCGGCGACGTAGGTCAACATTCCGTAGCGAGGTGGGAGCAGTTTCCCGGATCGAGAACGGCCCCCTTCGAGATACCACTCGAGAGGGAATCGTCTCTCGATGAGGTAGTCGAGGTAGCTCTGCAACACGAACTTGTAGAGGTTGTTCTTCTTGAACGTGCGGCGAATGAAGAACACGCCGGTCCGCCTGATGATCGGCCCGATCGGGAAGAAGTTCATGTTGATGCCGCCGGCGGTGTGATTGGGAGGCGCGTCGTTCTCCCACAGGACGTACTGCAGCGCCAGGTGGTCGAGGTTGGACTTGTGTGACGGGAGGAAGACGAGCGGATACCGCTGGCCGATCGACAGCACATTCGCAAGGCCCTCGGGCGAGTACAGGATCGCCCGATAGCCGCGACGGTACAACCACCGGATAGCGTTGGCGACGAGGTCGATCAGGTATGGGCTGTGTGAAGCGGCGATTTCCTTGAGGTATCGCGATGCTCTGGTCAGCGCGGCATCGGGCGATCGGTTTTCGGCTTCGGCGATGGCGCGGACCTGCGCGACGAACGACGGGTCGGTCAGGATGTCCCGGCGAACGAACCGCGGGATCTTGTAACGGTTTCCACGCAGGCGGCGTTCCGCCCGCTCGAGAGCCAGCGAGGCACGGCGATGCACGAAAGCGACAAAGCTGCCGTCGGCGCCTTCGGCTTTCCAGCTTCGGCGGAGTGAGGAAGCGGTCGCCGGCTCGCCGACGACCACCCAGCAGCGGTCGGGGCTGTGACGAACGATGGCGAGCTGGCGAATCGGATCCGGGACACGGGGATCCGTGAGCCGGAACAGGTCGACAAACGAAACCGAACGTCGGCCGTGGTGGCGAGGCGCGAGCCATGCGACACGCAGCGGGACGAACAACGGATCGTCGGCAAGGAGTTCGCCGAGCCTATCTCTGTCGGAACAGGGCCGTCGTGGTTTGCGGGATGGAGGGATGCAAACGGCCTCGTACCGGACGCCGGGCACACGATTACGCTCGATCCATCCGTGGAGGAGGCGCTGCTCGACGATGCTGGAGGCATCGACGAGGAACACGAGCGGACGACCGTTTCCTTCAGGCCAGAGTGTCTCCATCAGGCGGGAGTCTACGGATGTTCAGTCCGAGAGCACGGCCGAGTCCGCCTGTTCCGGCACAGTGTGCTTGTCGGGATCGAGTGGTGCCGGCAACGTCAGACGGAACACCGTGTGTGCTCCTCGCCGCTCGTATGTGAGATCGCCGTCCATGAGGCGGGCCAGTTGCCGCGCCACGGCGAGGCCCAGCCCGATGGCCTCGGTGAGTTCGAGGGTGTGGTGCGCAGTCTCGTATGGAAGGAAGATGCGAGCGGCATCGTCGGCCGAGATTCCCCGTCCGTCGTCACTCACCTCGATCCAGATCTCGCCGACACTCCGTCCTGCGGTGAGTCCGACATTGTCGCCGCCGTAGCGTCTCGCATTCGTGAGCAGGTTGCGGATGATCTGGCGCAGTCGCGTGGAGTCTGCCATCGCCGTCAGTGCGTGGCATGGCAGTGCCAACGTGTCGGGCGGGTGGTTGGCCGCCACCTCACGGACGACGGCACAGACTTCGAGTTGTTCCGTTCGAAGTGAGATTGTTCCGATATCCGCTCTGGCGGCGACGAGCAGGTCTTCTACGATGTGGCCGACGTCGGCCGCCTGCGTGGCAATCAGATCGAGCATCTCGTGCAGCTCCCGAGGTTGAAAACGCGACAGGTAATCGCGCAGCTCGGCCGAGAGGCCGACCACGGTTGTCAGGGGCGTTCGGAGCTCGTGGCTGATCGAAGCCACAAAACGATCTTTCGAATCGATGAGATTCGCGAGGCGGCGCTGTGTTTCCTTGAGGGGTGTGACGTCGGTGACCGACACGATGACGTTGGAAAGATCGATCCGGCCGTTGATCCTCGGGGCCGACCAGTGGAGGATCCCCTCGATCGGGTTCCCTTCGAACGTCAGCCCCTCGACTTCCGTTGTCACGTGGTCCGTTCCTTCCCAGACGGCGACCAGCTGGTCGGTGAGTGAGGCCAGCGTCTCCTCGGAGATGCTGGCAGGCTGCAGGGGACCGACGAGCTGTGACGCATCGTGTGCCTCCAGCAGATCGATACAAGCCTGGTTCACCTCGCGCACGACGATGAGCCCGGTGGCCTCACGGATCATGCCCGGTGTGAGGAAACTCCTGAGGTCGCTTACGCCCTCCGAGCGGAGCCCGTCGAGCCACTTCCCGACGGCGGAGAAGTCTTCCTCCCAAATCGAAATCGGAGCACGTTGCACGAGTGTGCGGTAGCGCTGGTCTGCTTCGAGTTTCGTGGTTCGTACCCAGGCCGCGAGGGAAGCCCCGATGAGGAAGATGATGGCGAGACTCATACCATTCGCGAACGTTGCCACGAGGTCGTCGGGGCGGTGCCAGGTGGTGTTCGCGATCACGATCAGGGAAGCAAAGGCGACCATGTACATTGCCCATCGTTGTGCCGAGAGCATTACGGCGATCACGCCCAATACGATGATTCCGCCGAGCCCGAGTGTCCGGTACTGGGCCCCTACGGTCAGGCCGACGTCGATGGCGATCGCCGCGGCGGACGTCAGCATGATCCACCCGGCAGGAGCACGCATGCCCCGGAACGTGACGAATGCCATGACCGCGACGAGCGACGGGGCGATGGCTGCAGCGAAGAGGACAGGGCTGGCGAAGAAGATCGCCGCCACGACCAACTGCACGGCCACGATGATCGTGGCAACGCCGAAAGCTCGGATCACGACCTGCTCGGGCGGGTCGATGGTTCTCGTCTTGGAAACCGCCATTTGCAGTGTATCGGCGATCGGAAGGGATGTATTGAGCGCTACATTGCCTCTATGCGGGCGGTGATTCAACGCGTTCGAGAAGCAGAGGTGACGGTCGATGGCAACCCCGTCGGCACCATTGGTGTCGGGCTCCTGGTGCTCGTGTGCGTCGCCCGTGGCGACGAGTCCCGAGACGCAGAGGCGCTTGCCGACAAGGTCGTCGGCCTTCGGATCTTCTGCGACGATGACGGCAAGATGAACCGGTCCGTGACCGATGTCGGAGGGTCGGTGCTCATCGTCAGCCAGTTCACTCTCTGCGCCGACGTCAGAAAGGGTCGGAGGCCGTCGTTCACCGATGCTGCTCCCGCCGACGCAGCGGCGTCTCTCGTAGATGTGGTGGCGAACTCCGTGACGACTCGCGGCGTTCCTGTTGCCTCAGGGGCATTCGGTGAGAGGATGCTCGTCTCACTCGTGAATCAGGGACCGGTCACCCTCGTCGTCGACGTGAGAGGCGGGAAGGTCCTGTGATCTCAATCCTGCAAGGCCGCTCGTTGCAGTAGATCCTCATAGACGGAGAGATGATCGGCCGTGATGATCGGGATCTCTCTCAACCGTGTCACTTCGAACCCGGGATTGGACAGCACCGCGCCGTCCGGGAGAACGACCGTTGGACTTCCGCCGACGGGGACTCCCTTGCCCTCTTCGATGTCGGCGGCGATGTCGGCCCGGAACCTTCCGTTGTCGAGAGCCGAGGACAGGGCATCGTCGTCCAGCCCTTCGGTTTGTGCCACGGCAAGGAGTTCACTGCGAATTCCGAGATTTCGCGAGTGCAGAAAGAAGGCGCGTCGGATCGCGAGGTCGAAGTGCTCGCCGATGTCCTGCCCGTACGAATAGCCCCACTTCTGAGCCTCCGAGGCCAGTACGGACGAGACGGGCAGCGGGCCTTCATAGAGCGTGAATGCGCTCGGCTCGTGCTGGGCAAGAGCGACGATTTCGGCACGTCTCCGGCTCGCGGCAGGTGGCCGATGTGTGATGTCGAGCGGCCACGCCCGAAAGTCGAACGAAACGGAATCCGCACCGAGTTGGTCCCGCATCCTCCTCAGGCGGAGACTGGTTACGTATCCCCAGGGGCAGAGCATGTCGCTCCATATCGTGATCACTGCCATTCGAGTACTCCTTTCGGTATCAAACCTACCGCGGACCGGCGCCAACAGTGTCCAAGCCTCGAAGGAATGCCCGTCCCGGCGGACAGAAAGCGAGGAAATCGCACCATTGGCACTGCGGCGACGGGGTCTCGACGAACTCCTCTTCGAGGATCGCTCCGGTGAGGGACTCCAGATGCTCGTGCGCCTCACCGAGCCAGGTCTCGTCGACGCGCTCGGTCACGACGTCGAGCCCGTCACCGAGGTAGACGAAGGCGACCTCGATGGTCCGTGGCGGATCTGTCGCCAGGTTCGCCTCGCGGGCCGCGATCGCGTACACCTCGAGCTGCACCTTCACGGCGGGGTTCGCCGAGCGCCTGCCCGTCTTGAAGTCGACGATCTCCCAACTGCCGGGGGATCGCTCATAGATCGCGTCGATGCGTCCTTTCACGTTGACGGTGGGAGACAGCACGAGTTCGAAGGCGACTTCGACGAATTGCGGACGCTGCGCCGCGAAGCGAGAAGAGAGATACGCGGCAAAGGGATCGCCCCTTGGCGGCCGGTCGGTGGTGACCAGATCGTATCCTTCCGCATCCGTGAGCGGCACGGTGCCGAGGTTGTGCAATTCGATGCGCCGATGTATCTCGATGCCGCGCCGGGCGGCGTGAGAGGGGCGTCTGGGAAGCGGATCGACCGCCGTCCAAAAGTAGCGCTTCGGGCAGGTCGCATAGGTGACCAGGTTGGTGACGGAGACCTTGAGTTTCGGCTGCCGGGGGATGAGTCGCGGATTCTTCGGGAGTTCGTCCATGACGAGCCGTAGCCTGCGTTGCTGCACCGCGAACCCCTCGGCATCCTGGGAGAGCCTCTCGAGCCATCCGGGATCGGCGGCGGCGTTCTCGAAGGCTGCTTCCCATCCCTCCGAGAACAGGGGATCGGGCGTCGGGACGCGCTGGCCGGTTCGCAGCGCCTCGGGCGGCTCTCCGGGATCCCCGACAGGAGGCTCGACGGTGACGCCATCGAGCCTCGCGACCGCGTCGAAGAGAGCGCTGGGTTTCTTGGCCCGACCGGTCGTGTACCAGTAGGCGCCGGTGAGTACGAGGTGGTGTTTGGCGCGAGTGACCGCCACGTAGGCGGCGCGCCACTCCTGGGCGTCGTGGCGCGAACGCAGCGCTGCCTCGCTGGTGTCGTCGCCCACGTGATCGATGCGCAAAGAGGCAGGCAGCGACCTCGGATAGCGCTGTGGATCGTCGAGACCTCCATGCGCGGACGATGGAAACGTGCCGCTACAGACCGCAGGAATGAACACCGCGGACCACTCGAGTCCCTTGGCCCGATGCACCGTCAGCAGGGAGACGGCGTCCTCACCGCTGAGCGTCGCCGTGTCGAGCTCCTCGGACGCTGCATCCTGCCGTAGGAGATCGAGGTAATCGAGGAACGCGTCGAGCGAGGGGCGGCCCTCGAGCGGACTCCACTCTTCGGCGAGGTCGAGGAACCGGTAGAGGTTGAGTCGCGCCGACAAGCGCCGGGCCCCTTCGAGCGCCTCCACCTCGGCCCAGGCTCCGGTGGCATCGAGGATGTGCCGGGCGAGATCCACGAGTGTGACCCCCTGGGCGAGGGTCACCAGGGTGCGGTAGCGCTCACGGAACTGTGTGAGTCGACTTCGAACGGTTTCAGGGAGTTCGGTCTTCTCCTCATCGATCGCCACGAGCATCGTTGCGCCAAGTTCGCGGCCTCTTCGGGCAAGCGGCACCAGGTCGCCCATCCCCAGCCGGTAGCAGGAGCCGAGAAGGATTCGAACGAGTGACGGTGCGTCGTCGGGATGTCCGATCAGCCGCATCCATGCGTGAAGATCGGCCACCTCGGGTACTTGGAGGAGGCCGCCGAGCGCAGCGACCTCCACAGGAATGTCGAGCGCATCCAGCGCCTCCCGCAGCAGAGGGATGGTCCGGTTCTTGCGAAACAGCAGCGCCATGTCGCGCCACCGGAGACCCTGAGAGTCGTGAAGTCGCCGCACTTCTCTGGCGATCCATGCGGCTTCGTCGGTCGCGGCATGGAACCAGGCGAGCGAGACCGTGCCCGTCTCCGCGTCCGGACGAGCGACGAGTCGTTCGACACCCTGTGTGTCGCCGATCCTCTTCTTGATCGCGTTCGCCGCGTCGATGATGCGACGATCAGAACGCCGGTTCACTCCCAGCGCCAGGGTCTTCGCGGGTTTTCCTGCGACGGAGAAGTGATCGGGAAAGGCGGCGAAGTTCTCCAGAGATGCCCCGCGCCACTCGTAGATCGTCTGATCCGGGTCGCCCACGGCGGTCACGGGGAATCCGTCTCCGAAGAGCTGCAACAGGAGCTCGCGCTGTGCCGGGTTTGTGTCCTGGTACTCGTCGAGGAGTACGACGCGGTAGCGGTCCCGGATTCTGCGGCCTACCGAAGGCTCCGAGACGATCTCGTATCCGTAGCGGATCAGGTCCGAGTAGTCGGCGACACCGAGCCTGCGCTTGAGTGTCTCGTACCGTTCGAGGACCGCGGCCATCTCGCGTCGGGCCGCCTCGACCTCGTCATCGGGGCGCAGAGCGAGAATGTCCGAGGGGGAGCGGAGGTGATCGCCGAGTCGCGCGCCGAGTACTGCCAGCTCGTCCACTCGGCGAGCGGGAGAGGTCAGGTCGAGAAGCTCCGGCGATCCGGCTCCGAGCGCTTCACGAAGTAGCTCGCGCTGATAGCCGGAACCGATGACACCGATGTCACGCTCGATGCCGACCATCGGACCGAACTCGCCGACGATTCCGTGGGCGAAGCCGTGATAGGTCGTGACCTCCACTTCACGACCCTCGCGAGCGAAATCGGGGAGATGAAGTCGGAGCTTATCGGCCAGTTCCTCGGCGGCCTTGTTGGTGAACGTGATGCCGAGCGCAGCCTCGGGCTCGATGTCGGCCTCACGAACCAGCGCTGCCAGCCGCATCGCAATCGTGGTCGTCTTCCCGGTGCCTGCCCCTGCCGCGACTCGCAGCGGCTCGAGTGGGTATTCGATGATCCGGCGCTGCTCGGTGGTCGGAGTGATACTCATGGTCGAAAGGCTTCCCGTCCCTCGGGCCATTCGGGACAGACGAGCCGAACGCGGCAGTATTCGCATGCGCGACCGGTCGCAGGTGTCCAATCCTCGTTTCGGATGCCGACGACGATGGCTGCCATCGCTTCGATGATTGCATCCATCTGCTCCAGATCGAGTTTGCGGACGGAGACGGATTTCGCGTCCGTCTTCGCCGGATACCACATCTCTGCTCCCACGACGGGGCCATACCGTGACAACTCGGGGTCTTCCTCCGCCGCCATGGCGTAGAAGCCGAGCTGGATGGAGACGGCGGCTTCTGCCAATGAGAGTGGGGTCGCTCCCGTCTTGTAGTCCACGATCACCATGCCGTGCTCCGTGACCTCGATCCGGTCGGCTTTCCCGTGCCATGTGGCACCCTCGATGTCGAGATCGAGCCATCGCTCCAGAGCGACGGGCAGACCTGTTCCCGGCCAATGTTCGTAGAGATGGGTGAGGATGCGTTCGGCCCGCCGGAACCAGGCCGAGGCCCAGGGCTCTCCTCCGAATTCCGAAGGGTCCCACAGCGCCGAGAGGTGTTCGAAGGCCTCATCGAGGTCGGCATGCCGGTCGCCTCGCGCCATGGCCGACCGTTCGGCTCTCTCGAGCGCCTCATGCACGACCGATCCCAGCGACGCGTAGGAGCTGGGCTCGTCGCCGACATGGAGGAGACGTTCGAACGCGAACTTGCGGGGACACGTGTGGTACGCCTCGGCCTTCGACGGTGACATCACCAGGTCGATGCCGACGAGACCGGTGTCGGGCCCGCGACGGCGGACCCCGGCGAACTCGTGCCACGGCCGGAGACCCCATCGGGATCCTTCGAGGAGGAGCGAGAGCGCCGCGGTGCGCACGACCGGAGCTTCCCCCGGGTCGCCGACGATCCGTCGCAGCCATGCCTCCGCTTCGAGGGTGGTCACCGGTTTCGTCCGCTCCGGCGGCCGCGATATCGCAGCTTCGACCGTCGGGACCCCCGCCACGGCAGGGAGGAAGCGGCTGGGCATCCCTCGCCCTTCATCGAACCCGCGTGAAGTGCAGGTCCACACCACTCGCTTGCGTGCCCGACTGATCGCCGTGTAGGCGAGACGCATTTCCTCCTGGAGGCGGAACCGGAGATAGCCCGGTGTGTCGTCGGGAATCGAAGGGGTGAGATGTCTCGAACCGAGGAGCGACTCTCTGGACCGAAGATCGGGAAAGGTCCCTTCGACGGCGTCTGCGATGAAGACGAAGTCGAACTGGAGGCCCTTCGACTGGTGCAGCGTCGTCAACGTCAGCCGGTCTTCCTCGGGCTCCCGGTACGAGAGGAGAGGGGTCGCCTCGAAATCCTCCTGGTTCGTCAGCAGCCGGTAGTCGTTCAGGGTCGTGGAGGGGTCTCGTTCCGCAAGCCGGCCGAGGACTTGTGCGAGCGATGTCCATGCTGCACGTTCCTCTCTCCGCTCGGGATCGGCGACGATGTCGGCGATCTGCGGAAGCGATGTCCAGATGTTCCAGAATCCGTCGACTGCAGAGGCACTCGTCGCCCATGTGGCGTCCGCGAGGAGATCGGCGAGGGGATGTCCATCCTCGATGCCCGTTCGGATGATGTCACTCCACGGAGTGTCCCCTTCCGTGCGCGAACGTTCGAGTTCGCGGAGGCGACCGAGGGGGATGCGAAAGAACGGACCCAGCAGGATGCGCCGGACCGCACGGTCCTGTTCGATACCGCTCGCGGTTGCGGCGATGGCGCAGTCGAAGATCACGCGAACCGTGGGGTGATCGGCGAGACGGGCGTCAGGTTGATCGTGGGGTATCCCCCTTCGCTCGAGAGAGCGGGACAGCTCGGGGAGGAACCGCCGTTTGGACCGGACGAAGACGGCCATGGACGCGTAGGGACACTCTTCCTCGAGGTGGAGGCGTTGGATCTCGCGGGCCAGCCATTCGGCCTCCTCGCTCTGCTGCGTGAAGCCGTACACCTCGACGCTGCCGCTTCCCGGCGCAGGCGTCACCGGTCCGGCAGCTCCCGGCAGTGCCCCTCCGGCCGTGACACGCTCCGCCGCAGCCAGGATCTGTCCGGGCACTCGAAAGGAAGTCGTGAGGATCAAGCGTCGGGCGGCTTCCCCACCTGGTCCGGTGAAGAGCTCGGGAAAGAGGGCGACGTTATGGAGGTCGGCTCCTCTGAAGCTGTAGATCGATTGGTACGGATCGGCCGCGACCGTCAGATTCCGGCCGACCGCCGTCAGGCGTTGCAGCAATCCGACTTGTGCAGGAGTCGTGTCCTGGTACTCGTCGACGAGAACGAAACGGTACTGATCGGCGACCGCGTCTCTGGCTTGCGGGCTCTCGAGAACGTTCACTGCATCGGCCAGCAGGGAACCGTAGTCGGTGCGGCCGATCGTGCGCAGTCTTTCCCCATACCGTTCGAGAAACGCGGGCAGTGCCTTCCAGTCGGCACGCTCCGAAGTAATCGAGGCGAGGCGGTCCGGGTCGATCAGTTGCTCGCTGCATCTCAGCACGAAGTCCGTGACCTCGCCTGCGAAGGCGTTGGTCGGGAGGAGGGAACGAAACGGGAGTGGCCACCGTGCCGGGTCTTCCGTCTCCAGGAGCTCGTGGACCACCGCTACCTGTTCCGGGCCGGTCAGCAATGTCGGCCGGCTTGTCCACCCGAGGAGCCCCTGTCCGAATGTCTCCAGCAGACGGGAAGCGAGCGAGTGGAACGTGGCCACCGGCACCGCGACGCCGGAACGTCGCAGGAGCGACTCCAGTCTCTCCTTCAGGTCTGCCACGCCCCGTCGCGAGAAAGACAGCAGTAGCAGGTTCTCCGCCCGCACGCCATCTTCGAGCAGATGGTGCGCCCTCCGAACGAGGAACTCCGTCTTGCCGGTTCCGGGGCCACCGACGACGATCTGGGACCCTTCTGCACGACGTATCGCGTCCGGCCACCCGGCAGGATCGATGCGCTGCTCGTTCATATCCGACAGGCTAGGGGTCGGGTATGACACATTGTTGAGAACCCTGAACCTAGGGCTCGTAGGTGCGCTGGGCGCATCCCTGAGCCCTGGGTTCAGGGAACGATGCGCCGGCCGATGGGCGAAAGTCTGTCGTGCCGTGACCGATGGTGCAGGCGATGGGGGGGTTCGTTCGAAGGCATGCGTTCGGTGTAGATTGTGGTATCCCAGGAGGCGTATGGAAAGCATTTCAAAGGGTGTCGAGGCCCGGGAGTGGGAGTCACAGATGTATCGCGAGGCGGTCGCGCAGTTCGACCGCGTCGCGGAGATCATGAATCTGGACACGAACGTTTGGGAGCGCCTCCGCTACCCCCAGCGGTCGCTCGTCGTGACGTTTCCGTACCGTAGAGACAAGTACTCCGACGTGGAGACCCTGTTCGGGTACCGGGTCCAGCATGTGTTGACGATGGGACCGACGAAGGGTGGGATCCGGTTCGCACCGGATGTGAACCTGGGCGAAGTTGCCGCCCTTGCCATGCTCATGACCTGGAAGACGTCGATCGTCGAACTGCCGTTCGGAGGCGCCAAGGGCGGCGTCCGCGTCAACCCGCTCGAGCTGAGCCTGCCGGAGCTTCAGCGGGTCACCAGACGCTACACCGTCGAGGTGATCAATTTCATCGGGCCCAACAAGGACATCCCCGCTCCGGACATGGGGACCAATGAGCAGACGATGGCCTGGATCATGGACACGTACAGTCAGGAAGTCGGACACACGGAGCCTGCGGTCGTCACGGGGAAGCCACCGGCGCTCGGTGGGTCGGTCGCTCGAAGAGAGGCGACGGGTCGCGGTGTCGTCAGCCTGCTCCCTGCGGCAGCCAACCACGCCGGCGTGAACCTCTCGGGTGCCAGGGTGATCGTCCAGGGGTTCGGCAACGTCGGGCGGTACGCGGCGATCGCCGCCACGGAGATGGGGTGTTCCGTCGTCGCCGTCTCGGACATTCACGGTGGGATCTGCGATCCGGAAGGACTCGAAATCGGCAAGGTCGTGCGATGGGTCGATGAGCACGGGTTTCTCGACGGGTATCCCGATGCGGATCCGATCGGCAATGCAGAGCTACTCGAACTACCGTGCGAGATCCTCATCCCTGCTGCGGTTGCCGGCGTCATCCACAAGGACAACGCCGAGAGGGTGCAGGCACGAATCATTGCCGAGGGAGCCAACGCTCCGACCACGATGGAGGCCGACCAGATCCTCGGGGACAAAGGTGTGTTCCTCATTCCGGATATCCTTGCCAACTCCGGCGGGGTCACGGTCTCCTATTTCGAGTGGGTCCAGGATCTACAGAACTACTTCTGGACCGAGAATGAAACGGTGGCACGGCTGCGCGAGATCATGAACAGGGCTTTCGACGAGGTGCTGTCCATCAGCATCAAACGCAACGTCGACATGCGCACGGCGGCGCTGATCAAAGGCGTGCACAGGGTCGCCGAGGCGAAACTGATCCGCGGCGTCTACCCGTAGGCGGCCTCAGGTCTCTGGCGACCGTGCCCACGCCGGACACCGATCTTTGAACGAGCACCAGTCGCACAGTGGTCCCGGATTCGCCGGGAACCGTTCTTCGGCGATCGCCTGGTCGATGCGATCCCACAACGCTCGAACTGCGCGCTCCACGGCATCGAGCTTGCTGTCGTCGATGCCGAGCCGGTACATGGTGGGGCCGTTCAGATAGAGCAGACGGACTTCGATCGGCGTGCGACCGGTCCGCTTACGGACGAGCAGGGCGTAGATCTTCAGGGCAAAGAACGCGCCCATGGCATAGCGCTCAGGAGGGGCTTTCCCGGTCTTGTAGTCGAGGATGACGAGGTCGCCGTCTGCGGTCTCGTCGATTCGATCCAGGATGCCGCGAATCGCCATGCCGTCGAGTTGCTCGAGCATGTTGAGTTCGCGATGCAGCGGCGACACCTCGGTCGGATCCTCGAGAGCGAAATAGTTGCCGAGCAAGGCCATACTCTCCATGCCCCAGCGGCGTTCGGCATCGCTGTCCTCGAACAGTTCGAGGTACTCCTCGTTGTCGCGCAGCTCGGTCCATGCTTGTCGAAACAGCTCATAGAGCCGCTCTGCGGTGCGCTCCGGAGCGGGCAGATCGTAGAGGCGTTCCAGGGCGAGATGGGCCGTGGTGCCTCGCGCCTGATAGATCGTGGTCGGTTCCGGGAGCCGGTCGATGGCGCGGAACTTGAACAGCTGCGGACACGTCTTGAAATCGCCGGCCCTGCTTGGGGAAAGGGTTTGGAGACTCATGGTCGTGACGATAGCGACCGGGTGTGACACCACATGACGTGAGTCGCGAAAACTCGACCTGTGACCGCGAAAAACAGACAAGCCTGAGGCTTGCATGTTCATGGAGGCTTCCGTAAGTTGCCGTTGCTGTGTTGGAGACGTTCGATGCAGCAAGGGTGAGCCGGCCGGGCGACTGGACGGCGAACCTGCCGACTTTCCGGTCGGTGCTCCGAGAGGGGCCGTCCTCCGAGAGGAGGCGTATCGTGAAGCCTTCGGGGTTCGCGGTCGGATCGGGAAGCGGGTCCTTCCGGTGACGGAGGGAGGCTTCCTCCGGGTTTCGACTCGGAGTGGGGCAACACTCGGACTTCGGTTCTGCCGAGGCGAGAGTGGTCCGACGGGCCTTCGGGCTCGTGGGACACCGCAGACTGCGGTAACCGGAGTCGGTTTCCGACTTCGGCCCCGGCGGTCCGGTGTTTCGACACCGGGTTCGGCGGGACGGGAAACCCCGAGAGGGCTGACGTTTCGGCAGAGGCTCCTTCGGGGTTTTCTCGCGTCGTGGCCCGCTGCGCATGTCGTACCCGGTATGTGGAGGTGGTCGCGAAATTTCGGTTGGTGGTCGCGAAATTCGGGAAGGATTCTGGGTTGTGTTTGGTGGCCGGTGACGGTAGAAATGGGGTTGCGCAATGGAGGTAACTTCGTAGCGCACCTGAGACGGTCGAGAGATCATCTTGGGGCTCCCATCGGGAGACCGTTCCTTTCGGGGCACGGAGTTCCAGTGGGAAAGGAACCCCGAGAGGGCTGACGTTTCGGCAGAAGCTCCCTCGGGGTTTTCTCGCGTTCGGGAATCCTGTGACGCCCCGGCGCCGATCACGTGAAGCACACGAAAGCCGAATGATTCGACTCCAGATGCGGTACGCTCATGAGGGCGAGTGTCGGCGAGGAGCACGTGGTGTACGAATCCGTCCAATACGTTGAGGAAGAAGCCGACGGGCATCCGACCGGCGTGTCGCTCGAAACGCACCTCGGGACGTTCGCCACGGAAGAGGAGGCAATCGCCGCCGCCAGAGCATCGCGTGACGCGTACGCGGGTCGTCACGAGTACGCGTGGTGGATCGCCCGACGCCAGGGTGAACGAGTCGCCTCATGGATTGCCGACTCCCGAAGTGGTCGCGAATTCGCGGTGGACGTCTCGGAAGAGCGGATCGTCGATCCCTCCTGATTGCAGCCGTCCGGTCGGCATGAGATCGTGCCGGGTATGCGGCGAAATCCACGGAATCATCACCGTTGTGTTGTAGCGTGCTGATGCGGTACGGAGCGGGGGCGGTGAGGAGACTGCCGTGTTCGAGGCCATCGAGTACATCGAAGAGGAGGTCGCGGATCTGCCGACCGGCTCTGTTCTGGAGAGAACGATCGGTTCGTTCTACACCGAAGCCGAAGCCGTTCTCACTGCCCGCGCCGCTCGCGCTGCCCGCTGGGGTCGTCGAGAGTACGCGTGGTGGGTCGTCCGTCGCGAAGGCGAGCAACTCGCCTCGTGGATCGCGGACTCGAGAAGTGGTCGCGAATTCGTCGTGGACATCACCAACGGAAGGGTCGTGGACCTGGTCTGATGTCATGCCGGTGACACGATGATCGGTACGTTCCATTCGGTGTGGGGCTGGGTTGTCATCGGTGTGGATCTTGCTGCGGGACTCTATGGAATCGGTCTTTCGGTCTTTCGGCGGAGACCGGGGATCGTGTTTCGTTTTGCCATGGCGACCGCCATCGCCGTGTCCTTGCTGCAGGTCGCTGCCGGATTGATCCTCTACGGTTCCGGAGAGCGCCCCGGCGGGTTTCACCTGTTCTACGGGGTGCTGATCATGATCGCCGTCGCTTTCGGATACGTCTACCGAACGGAGATGAACAAGAAGAACCCGGCGTTGCGCTGGGGGCTGTTCGCGCTGTTCTTGATGGGCCTCGGCCTGCGGGCGATCATGACGTTCGCGACGTAATCAACTCCGCGCCGTCGAGCACCAAGTACCGTGGGGCGGCGAGGTGTCGAAGAGGTGACTCATGTTGTTGACAAGGAAGCGGTTTCTCATCACCGGAGTGCTCACCGACGACTCGATCGCGTGGCACACGGCGCGAGTGGCGCAAGAAGAGGGCGCGGAGGTACTGCTCACCGGCTTCGGTCGTGGTCTGGGGCTCACGCAGCGGTCTGCCCGGCGGCTTCCCAGCCCGCCCGACGTCATCGAGTTGGACGTGAACGATCCTTCCCACGTCGAAGCGCTCGTCGACGACATTTCCTCTCGGTGGGGAAGTCTGGATGGGGCACTGCACGCGATCGCCTTCGCCCCGGACGATGCTCTCGGCGGCAAGTTCCTGAGCACTCCGCCAGAGAGTGCTCAGACCGCGTTCATGACGTCGGCCTTCTCGTTCAAGACGATCGCGGCCTGCCTCGCGCCGCTCATGCCGTCGGGCGGCTCGCTCGTCACGCTCGATTTCGACAATCGCCAGGCCTGGCCCGAGTACGACTGGATGGGGGTTGCGAAGGCGGCGCTCGAGTCGGTGACCCGTTATCTCGCCCGTGACCTCGGCCCACGGAGGATTCGAGTCAACGCCGTTGCCGCTGGTCCGCTTGGGACCGTTGCGGCACGGTCGGTTCCCGGCTTCGAGAGGTTCGAGAAAGTCTGGGGGGCGCGGGCGCCGCTGGCGTGGAATGTCGAGGACGCGACTCCCGTGGCAAGAATGGTGTGCCTGCTGCTGTCGGACTGGACGTCGATGACGACCGGGGAACTCGTCCATGTCGACGGAGGATTCCACGCGATCGCCGCCGGAGCCGAATAGGACTCTCACTCCTCGTCGTTCGAGCGCTTGTGCTGGCCCGAGGGCGCATCCGGAGGAGCCTTCGGGATCCACACCTCGAACGTTGCGCCGCCACCGGGTGTGTCTTTGAGGCGAACGGTGCCGCCGAGCGCACTCACCAGGCCGCGAACGATGGCGAGACCCAGGCCCGTTCCGCCCTGTTTCCTCGTGGAGGTCGGGCCGAGCTGAGTGAAGCGCTCGAAGACCCGGTCGCGCACCTCGGCCGGGATGCCGGGCCCGTGGTCGACGACGGAGATGGTGACGGCGCCGTCGCTTTCGGTGGCGGTCACCTCGACGGCCGCGTCTGGGGCATACCGGAGAGCATTCTCGACGAGATTGATGACGATCCGCTGGAGATGGTCGGGATCGGAACGCAGCGAGATCGGCGCACACTCGATCGTCACGCGTTCCGTGTTGGGGATGTCGACCAAGGCGGCTGCCAAGAGGGCCTCGAGGTCGATGAGTTCGTGCTGGGTCGGAAGTGCCCTTCCTTCGATTCTCGAGACGATCAGGAGGTCTTCGATGAGACGACGGAGCCTGTCTGCCTGTGAGCGTGCAGAGTCGAGCAGATCGCGCGCCATTTCGTCGGCAGGCTGGAACTCCGGACGTGTGAGCGTTGCGAGAGAACCGATGATCGATGTGAGCGGTGTTCTGAGTTCGTGACTGACGACAGACACGAAATCCGTCTTCATTGCCGCAAGCTCTTCCATCTTCTTGCTGGTTTGCGCCGCTTCTTCGATCCGTTCGAGTTGCGCGATCGCCAGTGCAGTCGGCGTGGAGAGCGAGACGAGGGCTTCGACGTCATCCTCGGTGAACGTCCCGTCGACCTTGTCTGCCAGCACCATGACACCCAGCGTGCGATCCTCCACTTTCATCGGTGCTGCGATCGCGTTGTGGACACCGAGCTCGCCGAGCAGCCCGTGAACGTCCGGGTCTTGGTCGATGTCCTGGAAGATCGCGGGGGAGCCCGACAAATACACGCGTTCGAGATCACCGGCGTTGCGAAGCGGGATCCGGTAGCCGTCGACCTCCAAAGCGTTCCCAACCGTCCAGATCGGACTCATGACGTTCAGGTAGGGGCGATGCGGGTCCCGCAACAACAGAGCTCCCACCTGGGCATGCAGGTATTGGCCGATCCTGCCAACGAGGACCGGGAGGGCCTCTTGCACGGTCTCGGCGGCCGAGGTGGCCGTCGACACGTCGTAGAGTCTCGCCAGGTCCACCTCGCGGGCCTTGAGTGTTTCGAGCCGCTCGGTGGCCAGACGGCTCTCCCGACGAAACCCGCGGGTCAGCATGCCGACGGCCAGCGATACCCCGGCGACCGCGACGAGAGGAACGATGATGTCCGCCGGACGCTCACCGCCCGTCAGCGCCACGGCGAGGTAGGAGGCCGCGACGAGCACACTGATGGTCGTGTGCGCGATGAGGCCGGTCATCACCGCAGAGAGGGCGACGACCGCCAGGTCGGCGGCGAGCACCGCAGACTGGAGTTCGGGAATCGTGCCGGCAGCGGTCAGGCTCGCGATGACGACGGCAAAGAGGAGCCACAGCAGGAGGCGTCCCAACCAGCGATGCTGGAGCGTCGTCCACTGCAGCAGCGTCAGCAGGACGACCGCGAGAAACGTGAGGAGAGCCGGTCCCCAGACCCGGAGGTCGGTGATGAGGCCGTTCAGATACGCCGTGACGACCAGCGCCAGGATGAGCAGCATCATGACGCGCATACCGAGTACGGCCGTCCTCGTTCTGAAATCCTCCGGATGAGCGTGACTCACAACCTCCAGTATGGTCGGCATGGATGAACATGAGGGGTAATCTCGCGCCGAAGCGATGCAGGGTGCGATAGTGGCGCTGACAACAATTGCCGGCATGTTCGGGGAGCGCTACGGCGACCATCGACCCGCCGTCCTCGCCCTTCACGGCTGGGGAAGGGACCACTCCGATTTCGCAGCCGCGCTCCATGACATTCCTTCGATCGCGCTCGACCTCCCCGGCTTCGGTGCGTCCGCTGCTCCCGAGTCTGTCATGGGAACCGACGGCTATGCCAGAGCGGTGGGGGCGGTTCTCGCGGAGTTCTCCTCACCGCCGGTCGTGATCGGGCACTCCTTCGGAGGGCGGGTCGCTCTCAATCTCGCAGCGACTCGACCGGTCTCCGGCCTCGTGCTGGTGAGTGTCCCGCTGCTGCGCACGGCGCCCGTCCGTCGGCCATCGCTCGGCTACCGGCTGAGGAAGTCGTTCCGGTTTCTCCTGGGAGAGGATCGACTGGAGCGCGCCAGGCACCGATATGGATCGCCGGATTACCGGGCGGCGACCGGAGTCATGAGGGACATCCTGGTGGCTGCGGTGAACGAGACCTATGAGGATCTCCTGCCGAAGATCGAGTGCCCCACCCGGCTCGTATGGGGCAGGGAAGATCGCGAAGTGCCGGTCCACGTCGCCGAGGCCGCCGCCGAGCTCATACCCGACGCTCGCCTCAGGGTCGTGCCCGATGTCGGGCACCACCCTCTGATCGACGCACCGGAGATCGTGCGAGCAGAGATCCTGGAGCTGCTGTGATCGACATCCTCACGTCGGCAGCAGCCATCGCCGCCTCAGGGTTGTCGATGCTGCGCTGGGTCCGCGTGGCCCAGCGTGAGCACTACCTGCCTGGCTCAGTCGTCCGATTCGCGGTGCGGTGGTGGGGGAGCCGTATCGTGAACCTCGCCGGATTCGTGCTTGCGGTGGCCGGAGCGATCGTGTCGATCTGGGTGCGGCCGGTGGGCCTGGTGACGGCGGCCATCATTGCCTTCGGCCCACTCGGGCTCGGTGTGCGCGGGCGGACCGCGCCACTCGCATGGACCCCCCGCCTTCGTCGTACGGTCGGGGCGGCCGCCGCGCTCTTGTTCCTCCTGCTCGCCGTCGGCGGCGCCGGAGTGGTGGCGGTCATGGTGGCGCCGGCGATACCTCTGCTCGTGGATGCTGCACTGTGGCTGCTGTGGCCAGTGGAAGTTCGATCCAGCACCCGCTTCGTCGATGAGGCCTCGCGACGCCTCGCCTCGGTCGCTCCGACGGTTGTCGCGATCACCGGCTCGTTCGGCAAGACCACGACGAAGGCCCACGTCGGTCGACTTCTGCGGAATCGGCGCCGGGTGGTCGTCAGCCCGGCCAGCTTCAACAACCGTTTGGGTCTGGCGCGTTCCATCAACGAACAACTCACGCCCGGAACCGAGGTCTTCGTCGCCGAGATGGGGACCTACGGGCGAGGCGAGATTCGAGCACTGTGTGAGTGGATTCGTCCAACGGTATCGGTGATCACCGCCATCGGCCCCGTCCATCTCGAACGATTCGGCACGCTCGAAGCGGTCGCCTCGGCGAAAGCCGAGATCGTCGATGGCTCGCAGACACTCGTGCTGAACATCGACCATCCGCAGCTCGCTGAACTCGCCGACGCCGAGGAGGGACGCAGGGAAGTGATTCGATGTTCTTCGAGTTCCGCACGGGCCGATGTCTATGTCGGGCCGGACTCGATGGTCTATCTCCGTGGGCAAGCCATCGGTGCGACCTCCGATGGGGAGGCATTCCCGGGGAATGTGGCGTGCGCAGTCGGGGTGCTGGCAGCAATCGGTCTGACTGCAGACCCTGCGGATCTGGCCTCGCTGGAGCGCCCTGCGCACCGCCGGCAGGTGGCGACCGCGCAAAGCGGCGCGGTCGTCATCGACGACACCTACAACGCGAATCCGGTGGGGGCACGGGCCGCCCTGTCGATGCTGGGACGCTATGCGTCCCCCGGAGCAAGGCGCGTCGTCGTCACTCCTGGCCTCGTCGAGTTGGGTCGGCGGCAGTTTGCGGAGAATGTGGCCCTGGCCGAACATGCTGCGAGAGAGGCGACGGACATCGTGATCGTCGGGCGCACGAACAGGCGGGCGCTGTTGGAAGGATCGCGCGGCGCGATGTCCGTTAGGGTTGTTGATTCCCGGGAGGAGGCAGTTGCCTGGGTGCGACGAACGCTCGGTCCCGGTGACGCGGTCGTCTACGAGAACGACCTGCCGGACCACTACCCGTAAGGAGCAATCTGATGAGCAACCCGGCGGTCGTGTTTGGAGGTCCGTCTCCCGAGCACGACATCAGCATTCTCACGGGTCTGCAGGCGTGCAGGACGCTGGTCGACACCGGCCGTCGTGTGGAGGCGATCTACTGGGCGAAGAGCGGTGCCTGGTTCTCGGTGGATCCGTCGCTGGAGGCGGCGGACTTCGCCGACGGTGTGCCACGGCGCGCGAAGCCGCTTCGATTCGTGGCGGAGTTGGGAGCCGGATTCATCGCCCGCAAGAAGCCACTCGACATCTCCGCGATCGTGAACTGCTGTCACGGTGCTCCGGGCGAGGACGGAACGTTGCAGGCGGCGCTCGACCTCGCGGGGATTCGCTACACGGGGCCCGGTGCCGCCGGGTCCGCCCTGGGGATGGACAAACTCGCCTTCGGGGCCGTCGTGCAATCGGCCGGCCTTCGCTCCGTGCCGCGCAGACTTCTCGAACCGGGGATCGAGTGGGACGAGACGCCGCCGTTCATCGTGAAGCCGCGGTTCGGTGGTTCGTCGATCGGAATCGAGGTCGTGGACGGGATGGAGACGGCACTCGCACTTTCCGTGTCGTCGACCCATTTGCAGGATGGTGCGGTGATCGAACCGTTCCTCGAAGGCAGCCGGGACCACAACATCGCCGTTCGAACATATCCGAATCTGCAACTCAGCGCGATCGAGGCACCGGTCAGAGACGCGAAGAGCAGCGCCATCTGGAGCTATGAGCAGAAGTACCTGGCCGGCGGTGGGCTCGAGGGGTCGGCGCGAGAGATCCCGGCGCGACTCCCGGCGGCAGTGGCGGATTCGATTCGGCAGGCGGCCATGATCGTGTCGGGTCTCGTCGGGGTTCGTTCCGTCGCCCGCGTCGATTTCCTCGTGCGGGCCGGCGACGTGTGGGTCAACGAGATCAACACGATTCCCGGGAGCTTGGCCGCCTATCTGTGGGTGGACCCTCCACTCGGCAGGAGCGCGTTGCTGACCGACATGCTCATCGAGGCCGAGAAACAACCGGTCCGACGGTTCGGGACCGTCGGATCGGACGGGACGGCACTTCGCAGCGCCGGCTCGATCGCAGCCAAACTCGGCTGATACCCACAGATTGATCAGGCTACAGGTTGACGATCGGGCAGGTCAGCGTTCGGGTGATCCCTTCGATCGACTGGATGCGGGCGACCACGAGCTTGCCCAGCAGATCAACCGTCTCGGCCGAGGCCTTGACGATGACGTCGTACGGGCCGGTCACATCGTCGGCATGCTCCACGCCGTCGATACGGCGGGCTTCCTCGGCCACCTTCGCGGCCTTGCCCACTTCTGTCTGGATCAACACATACGCTTGGACCACCGGAACCTCCTCGGAGTGTCTCTTGATGCGATCATACCCCAGCGGGTTCCCGTCCGGGGGGCGAACTTGCCGCTGTCGAGCGTTGGTGGTCGGCCGTGCCGTCAGGTGCCTTCGGAGCCGACACGAATCTGTCGCACCGTTGCGTTGCCGTCGACGTCGTCGATGTCGAAGATGATGCGTTGGCCTTGTCGTAGGTTGCGGAAAATGCTTCCGTCCAAGGATGCTCCATCGAGCAGGACTTCGGTTCGGTCTGTGTCGCACACGACGATGCCGAGTCCGGTGGAAGGATCGAAGAGTTTGACAACGCCTTGCATCGGCCGTGAGTGTAGCGGCGCCGGGCCGTGCCGAAGCAGCCCTCGGTGGGTTCCTGGCCGGCAGAACACCGCAAAGGTTGCCGGTCGCGGCTAGGCCTTGTCGACCTTGCCGGCCTTCAGGCAGGAGGTGCAGATGCGTATGCGGCGAGTGTTGGAACCGTCGCGCACGCGAACACGCTGGATGTTGGGGAGCCAGCGTCGACTCGAGCGCTTGTGCGAGAAACTGACCTGTTTCCCGAACCAGGGCTCTTTTCCACAGATTTCGCAGCGATAGGACATGGCGACCTCCCGGGGCCGGTGAGCGAGGTTAGCACCGCGAGGGAGCTGCGCTGAATCGTATACTCGTTGCCGGCCATGGATCCGCGAATGCACCTCACCGCCGACCACCTGAAGCGCGTGCTGTCGCGTTACCACGAGCACCTCGGCGTCTATCGCGATGCGCTGAACCGGCTCAACGTCTATCCGGTCCCCGACGGAGACACGGGAACGAACATGCAGCTCACGGTCGGCACCGTCGTGGACGAAATGAGCTCTGCACAGGGCATGGTCGAAGTGACGAGTGCGCTTGCGCACGGGTCGTTGATGGGCGCACGCGGCAACAGCGGTGTGATTCTTGCGCAGATTCTGCGAGGCCTCTCAGACATCTTCCGCGAGGTCGAGCAGGTCGGAGTGCCGGAAGTCGTGAAGGCCCTCGAACGTGCTTCGGAAGCTGCCTATCAGGCCGTCCTGCACCCTGTCGAAGGCACGATCCTGACGGTTCTCCGGTCGGCTGCGGAAGCCGCAGCCGAGACGGGCACCGCCGCGAACACCGACCTCGGAGCTCTTCTCGAAGGCGTGTTCACGAGAGCAGTGCGGACTCTCGAATCCACACCGGCACTTCTCCCGGTACTCGAACGCGCCGGAGTCGTCGATGCCGGCGGCGCAGGCCTGCTTCTGCTCCTGGCTGCGTTCCTCGAGGAAGTGACGGGGAGTGAGGTGATGCTGCCGGTGGGCATCTACACGGCCACTCCGACGGTCGAAGTCGCGATGGATATCGTGTCCGAGCAGCGATACGAAGTCGTGCTCATCCTCGAGGCGCCCGAAGATCGCGTCGATCCGTTTCGGGCGGCGTGGGGGAGACTCGGCGGATCGATCGTCGTCGTGGGTGGCGAAGGGCAGTACAAGTGCCATATCCACACCGACCATCCGGCAGAGGCCATCGAGGCGGCCGTCCACCTCGATGACGGGCCGGTCGGCTCGTTCCGAAACCTGACCATCATGGATCTCGCAGAGCAGACCGCCGACAGGGCATTCCACGTGGTGGACGGCGTCTCGGTCATCCCGGTCGTGGCCGGTGAGGGCCTCGCAGCGCTGTTCCGTCAGTTGGGGGCCGCCGACATCGTGCAGGGAGGCCAGAGCATGAACCCTTCGACGCAGGATCTCTTCGCGGCGGTGGAACGCTCCACGGCATCGACCGTCATCCTGCTCCCGAACAACAAGAACATCCTTCCGGCCGCCCTCCATGTGGATTCCCTCAGCGAGAGAACGGTGTTCGTCGTCCCCACCGCATCGGTGCCGGAAGGCATCGCCGCCATGATGGGGTTTCTCCCCGGCCGGGAGCCGGATGAACTGGTGGACGCGATGCGGAACGCCGCGGAGTCCGTCGTGACAGGGGAGGTCACGAGGGCGGTGCGAGATGCTCGTGTCGAGATCGGGCATGTCGCGGCGGGAGACTGGCTGGGGATCGTGGACGGCTCCATCGAGTATGCCGGGGAGGACCTCGCCGAAACGTTGACTCGGACGTTGGACACGATGGTCGACGACGACAGTGAACTCGTGACCTTGTTCATCGGTGACGCGGCGGCGACCGCTGCGACCGCCGCGGCCCGCTGCCATCTCGTGGAGGAGCATCCATCGATCGAGGTCGAGATCAAGGACGGGGGACAACCGCTCCACCCCTACCTGATCTCCGTGGAGTGAGCAGCCTGGCCCACCTGTCGGAGGTGGCGGTGGAGCAGGTGAAACTCCTGTCCGGCCGACGTGGCGAGAAGCTCCGGAACGCAGGAATCGGATCCGTGGCCGATCTCCTCCAGCATGTCCCCCGTCGGTACATCGATCGCTCCCGGACCGAACGGATCGCCACGGTCCCCGTCGGTCGAGAGGTCACGATCATCGGAACGGTCCAGAAGGTGTCCACGAGGAGGCCCCGGCGCAACCTCACGATCACCGAAGCGGTCGTCTCCGACGAGAGTGCACGTCTCACCGTCGTGTGGTTCAACCAGGCCTTCCGCGGACGCCAGCTCTCCGTCGGTGCGGAGGTGGCTCTCTCGGGAAAGGTCGAGTCGTTTCGCGGAAAACTCCAGATGAAGAGCCCGGACGTCGACCTGATGCGGTCCGCCTCCGAGAGCCTGGTCACCGGCAGGGTGGTTCCGGTCTATTCGTCTGCAGGAGGCCTGTCGTCCGGGTACCTTCGGAGAGCGATCCACAATGCGCTCGGGAGGGCGCGACCGATCGACGACCCGCTTCCTCCGGAGATGGTGCGGCGGCTGGGACTGATCGACCGCGATCGGGCGATCTCCGACATCCACTTCCCCGAGACTCCCGACGTCGTCGCGTCCGCCCGCCGCCGGCTCGTATTCGACGAGCTGTTCCGCCTGGAGGTGGCCCTCGCCCTCTCGAAGCGAAAGATGATCGATGAGGCGGTGGGGATTGCCCACCATCCGGACGGTCTGCTGCTCGGACGCTTCATCGATGGACTTCCGTTCGCCCTGACCTCCGCACAGCACCGGGTCATCGACGAGATCGGCCGAGACATGCAGACACCGCATCCGATGCACCGGCTCCTCCTCGGCGAGGTAGGATCGGGCAAGACGGTGGTCGCCGTCTCGGCACTGATGACCGGTGTCGAAGGCGGCTATCAGGGTGCCGTGATGGCCCCCACCGAAGTGCTTGGCGTCCAGCACTATCTCTCGATCAAGGCTCTTCTCGAAGGAGCAGGGTTGGCTCCGCCGCCCGACGACACGCCGAACCTCTTCGGCGGTGAAGGCACCGGCGTGACGCTGGCGCTGCTGACCTCCTCCAACGCAGAGGTGAACTTCCGGCCCCGGGCAACACGCGACGAAGTCGTCGGGCTCGTTGCAGAAGGTGGAGTCGACATCGTCATCGGGACACATGCGCTCATCCAGGAAGGGGTCCGCTTCGCCGCCCTCGGGATCGCCGTCATCGATGAGCAGCACCGCTTTGGAGTCCACCAGCGCGTGCGGCTCAAGGAGAAGGCGGGCGATGCGGATCCCGATCTCCTGATCATGACCGCCACACCCATCCCGAGGACGCTCTCGATGACGCTCTACGGGGACCTCGACGTTTCCCTGCTCGATGAGATGCCACCGGGCAGGCCGAAAGTCCTGACCCTGGCAGTACGCCCGGATCAACTTCCCGAGGTCTACGACCGGATCCGTGCCGAAGCGTCCACCGGCCGTCAGACATTCGTCGTCTGCCCGCTCGTCGAGGACAGCCCGAAGGTGCAGGCGGCATCGGCGACGGCCGAGTACGAACGTCTCCAAGGTGTCTTTCCCGATCTCCGCGTCGGGCTGCTCCACGGGCAACTGCGTTCGGTCGACAAGCAGTCGGTCATGCAGGCCTTCCGTGACGGGGCACTGGACGTGCTCGTCACCACCACGGTGATCGAGGTTGGAATCGATATTCCCAACTCGACGATCATGGTGATCGAAGATGCCGATCGGTTTGGGCTGAGCCAACTGCACCAGCTCCGTGGCAGACTCGCCCGTCATGCGGGTCCGAATTGGTGCTACCTGGTCGCCGACGCATCGACGGAGGAGGGCATGGCGCGTATCGAAGCCATGGTGGCGAGCGACGACGGATTCGAACTGGCCGAAGTCGACCTGCGGATTCGCGGCCAGGGAACCGTGTTCGGCGCTCGCCAGTCGGGTCTGTCCGATCTTCGTCTGTCCGACATCCTGCGGGACAAGGACGAGTTGATCGCGGCTCGGCGCGAGGCGTTCACTCTCGTGGATCAGGATCCGGACCTCGGGGAGCATCCGCTGATACGAACGGAGGTGAGAGCGTTGCTCGGGGATTCCGTCGAGTGGCTCTTCCGGTCATGAGGATCATCGCCGGCATGGCAAAGGGCCGCCGTCTCTCCGGACCTTCGGGATCCGGCACTCGCCCGATGACGGATCGCGCCAGAGAGGCACTGTTCTCGTCGTTGGGGGATCGCGTCGTCGACGCCCGGGTGTTCGACCTGTACGCAGGGTCGGGTTCCATCGGCCTGGAAGCGTTGAGCCGTGGTGCAAGGTCCGTCGTGTTCGTGGAGAGGGCACGACCGGCGCTCATGGTGCTTCGCCGCAATATCGACGATGTCGGGTTGGGCGGAACCGTGTCCACCTTGGACGTGGAGCGTTTCCTCGACGACGTGAACACCGACGCAGATCTCGTATTCGTTGACCCGCCGTATGGGCTGTCGCTAGCGTCTGTGGAAAAGGTCTTGTGCAAACTCGTCCCGAGGCTGACTACCGGAGCGGATGTCATACTCCATCGCAGGGTGGGGGAGCGGCCGCCGAACGTCGGAAGCCTCGCGCTGGTCGACCGCCACAGATACGGGGACACCGTCCTGTGGCGCCTGAGGAAGGAGGAGGCGTGACTGTTGCCCTGATCCCTGGGAGCTTCGATCCGCCGACCAACGGACATCTCGACGTCATACGACGATGCCTGGCGGTCTTCGGTGGGGTCGTGATCGCCGTCGTGGCCAACCCCTCCAAAACGCCGCTCTTCGACGCAACAGAGCGAGTCGCGATGCTCCAACGGCTGTACGAGAGCGAGCATGTCGAGGTGGAGAGTTTCGAGGGGCTGCTCGTCGACTTTGCCAGGTCGAGAGACGTCCATGTGATCGTCAAGGGCCTGCGCGCCGTGTCCGACTTCGAGTACGAACTGCAGATGGCGCAGATGAACGAGAGTCTCTCCGGCATCAGCACGCTGTTCCTTCCGACCGCCCCGGTGTACGGGTTTCTGTCCTCCTCGCTCGTCAAGGAAGTCGCTCGGTTCGGCGGTCCCGTGGAAGAACTCGTGCCCCCGATCGTGAACGAAGCACTCAAGAAGAGGTACGGCAATGACTGACGGTACGGACAACATCCCGGAGGTCGGCGAGCTCGTCGATCTGCTCGATCAGATGGAGACCTTGGTCCGGGACGCGAAGGCCATTCCGCTGTCCGGCAGCGTCCGGGTCGAGCGTGAAGAACTGCTCGAAATGATCGGCCGGCTGAGGGCGGCACTTCCCGACGAGTTGAGAGCCGCACGATGGATGGTGCGAGAGAGAGAAGCCTTCATCGCCAGGACCAACGAGCGCGCAAAAACCATCGTCGACAAATCCACGGCGAAAGCCGCCGAGATGGTCAGCGAATCGCGGGTTCTCGCCGAAGCGGTCGAGGAGGCCAACGCCCTCGTGCGGAGGGCCGAAGGGGAGGCACGGAGGATCCGGCTCGAAGCCGAGGACCTTGCCGACAACCGCCTCGAACACCTCGAGATACTCTTCCGCAATCTCCTCGGTCAGATCAGGGGCGTGCGTTCACAGTATCATGAGGCGCGACCCGCTCCGCCGCCAGTCCCCGAGTAGCAACATCATCCATCATGTCAGCTTTCATTCTGAACGTCTCCGACCTGCTCGGACATCCCGGTGCGCGTCGGACAGTGGCTCTCGAGGCCCCGCTGGACATCAGGCTCGACCTTGCCTCGGTGGTCGAACCGGTGTTCGCCGATCTCGTGCTCGAAGCAACGGTCGACGAGGTCGTTGCTCGTGGAACGTTGAGGATCACGGCCTCGCTGCGATGCAACCGGTGCCTGGCGGAATGGGATGACGAGATGAGTGTCGCGATCCTCGAAGTGTTTGGCGCCCGACCGGTAGATGACGGCCCCATCGTCGAGCGTGACGGGTCTATCGACCTCGAGCAGATCCTACACGACGAGGCCTCGCTCGCCCTTCCGATCGCGCCACTCTGTAGGCCGGACTGTCTCGGACTTTGCCCAACATGCGGAACCGACTTGAATACGGATCCCTGTTCCGGGCACGCCGACGAGAGCGCGTCTCCGTTCGGCGCCCTTCGGTATCTGCTGGAACCTTGAGAGGAGCCACCCATGGCTGTGCCCAAGAAGAAAATGTCGCGGTCACGCACGAAGCGCCGCAAGGCGGGGTGGAAGCTCGCCCGACCGCGCACGTCCACCTGTCCGCAGTGTCACGCTCCCAAACTACCGCACCGGGCCTGCCCGAACTGCGGTACGTACCGGGGCCACGAGGTCACCGCCGGGACCGAATAGCGTGTTGGCCCTCGACGCGATGGGGGGCGACCACGCACCCCGAGAGACGGTCGCCGGAGCCGCGGAGGCCGTCCGCAGGGGGATCGATGTCGTCCTGGTCGGGGATCGAAGGCGGCTCGAACCGCTCTGCGACGATGTCGACGTCGATCTGCCGATCGTTGATGCCGGCGACGTTGTCGAGATGGGTGAAGATCCGGCCCGTTCGATTCGAGAGAAACCCGACGCGTCGATCAGCGTGGCGGCGCGACTCGTCCGTTCGGGCGAGGCCGACGGTCTCGTGTCGGCCGGATCGACGGGAGCGGCACTCGCCGCCGCGGCGATCATCATCGGGAGAATCCCCGGTGTGCTCCGACCGGCGATCGCCACCGTGATCCCCACCGACCCGCCCACCGTCCTCGTCGACGCCGGAGCGAATCCGACGGTGGGTCCCAGACACCTCGTACAGTTCGCGATCATGGGTTCGGTCGTTTCCGAAGTCTCCCTCGGGGTGGCAGATCCGTCCGTCGGTCTCCTCTCGATCGGTCACGAGAAGGGCAAGGGGAGGGACCTGGAGAAGCAGGCGGCCGTATTGCTGGAGAATGCACTGACGCGATTCGTGGGAAACGTCGAAGGACGCGATGTCACCGCAGGGACCGTGAACGTCGTCGTAACGGACGGGTTCACCGGCAACACGGTTCTCAAGGCCATCGAAGGGGCCGTCACCTGGGTGGCCTCGTTGGCGGCCTGTGCCGGGGCGCCGCTGCCCACGACGGTATTGGCCGGGATCGATTATGAGACCACAGGTGGTGCCCACCTCGTCGGCACCCGAGGCGTCGCGGTCATCGCCCACGGGTCGTCGTCGAGAGTTGCGATCCGCAGCGCACTCGAATGGGCGGCTCACGGGGCCTCGGGAGGCATGGTGGAAGAGATAGAACGGCGGCTCGCATGACCGGCATCGAAGCGAGGCTCGGGCATCAGTTTCGAAACCCGGCCCTGCTCGAAACCGCCCTCACTCATCGGTCCTTCACCGCGGAGCACGATGACGTCGAACACAATGAGAGGATGGAGTTCCTCGGTGATGCGGTCCTGGGGCTGGTCATCACCGATGTCCTCTTCGGTCGGTTCGGCGACATGCGAGAAGGCCAGATGGCGAAGCTGCGGGCTTCACTCGTCAGCAGACCGGCACTTGCATCGGTGGCGCGAACGATCGGACTCGGAACCGGCCTCCGCATCGGACACGGTGAAGAAGTGTCCGACGGCCGGGGCAAAGACTCGATTCTCGCCGACGCGATGGAAGCCGTTCTGGCGGCCGTATACCTGGATGGGGGCCTCGAAGAAGTGCGTCGCGTGATCGTCGAACATTGGGAGGCACAGGTGGCGGCGCTCTCGGTGACTCCGGGCTCCAAGGACTACAAGACCCGACTGCAGGAAGTGCTTGCCAAGGTGCAGCTCGAACCTGTGTACCAGGTGCACGGCGACGGGCCCGATCACGACCGGACGTTCAGGGCGACGGTGGAGATCGACGGAGTGGTGCGCGGCGAGGGAGAGGGCCACTCGAAGAAAGAAGCGCAACAGGCGGCCGCCAGAGTCGCTCTGGAGCGCCTGGCGGATTCGCCGTAGGGTCTCCGACATGTCACACGTGATCCGGGCCAGGGCAGTCGTGCGCGGCCGTGTGCAAGGAGTCGGGTTTCGCTATACGACGCTTTCTCGAGCCAGGATGCTCGGCGCCGTCGGGTGGGTGCGCAACCTGCCGTCCGGGGAGGTCGAAGTCGAGGTCCAGGGTTCCCCCGAAGTCGTCGAGAACCTCATCGACTGGCTGCGTGTGGGACCTCGATCGGCCATCGTCACCGATGTCGGGGTGGCTCCGGCAACCGTCGACCCCGACGCGGACAGGTTCACTATTCGATGAACAGCCGCCGTGCTGTGATAGCCTCACTTGGCCAAATCACAAGGGTGTCATTCAGTGTATGTGAAGTCTCTGCGGCTCGTCGGCTTCAAATCGTTTGCCGACAGGACCCGGCTCGAGTTCGAACCGGGGGTGACCGTCGTCGTCGGGCCCAACGGTTCCGGCAAGTCCAATCTCGTGGACGCCATTGCCTGGGTGATGGGAACACAGTCGACGCGCTCGATGAGAACGCGCCGGATGGAGGATGTCATCTTCGCGGGAACGACGACGCGGCCTGCGTTCGGCCGTGCAGAGGTGACACTCGTGCTCGACAACGGCACACGTACGATGCCTCTCGACCTCGACGAGATCTCGATCACCCGGCGGTTGTACCGTGACGGCTCCAGCGACTATCAGATCAACAGAGTCGATTGCCGTCTCCTCGACATTCAGGAGCTGCTGTCCGACGGAGGGGTTGGACGACACCAGCATCTCATCGTCGGCCAGGGGCGGATCGACGACCTTCTGAACGCAAAACCGGAGGATCACAGGGCGGTGATCGAAGAAGCCGCCGGGATCCTCAAGCACCGGCTTCGCAAGGAACGGTCGGTGCGTCGCCTGGAACGCACCGACGCGGACGTACTCCGTCTTCAAGACATCCTGCGTGAGCTCAAGCGGCAGATCCGACCGCTCAAGCGACAGGCGAAGTCCGCAGACCGCCACGCCGTGCTTCGACGTGAGGTGCGTGAGATGCGTCTCTACCTCGGTGGCGAGGCGATGCGGGCCGTCCGCGGCCGACTCGCCGAGCTCGAAGGCGTCGAGGCTCGGTGGAGTGCCGACCTCGAAGCCGTGCTGTCCGAGAAGGCCGAACTCGAATCGCGGCTTCCGGAGCTCGGTGGTCAGGCCGGAGCGGCCGGCCGCGCGTTGGATGCAGACACGGCGGCGGCGGCTCGGCTGGAGACGACCGTCGAGCGCTTGCGACGCATCGCGCAGGTTGCCCATGAGCGACGGAGATCCGCCCAGGCTCGTCTCGAGGGGGCGGGGGAGCGGCGCAGAGATCTCGAGGCCGAGGCTGCAGAGCTGGGAGCGGACCTCGCCGGCAGCGGGGCGACCGGGACCGCCGCACGCAGGGATGCCGACCGCGCGGAGCAGGTATTTCGCGAGCTCGAGGACGAGGCACGTTCCCTGGCCGAGCAGGACGCTCTTCCCGTCGAAGGGGCACTCGCGGTGGTGCGCGGAGATCTCCGGTCCCTCGAAGCAGCCGGCGATCGTGATGAGCGTGAGGCACGCGATCTGAGTCGGCGGCTCGACGTTCTCGCTGCGAGGGTCGCGGAAGAATCCGCCGAGATCGATGAACTGCACGATGCGATTCGCGATGCGGACCAGGCAACCGGCCCGGCACAAGAGGCGTATGAACACAGCCGGCGCGAGCGGGAAGGACTCCAACGGCAGTGGGAACGAGCGGAGGAACAGGCCGGGCGCGCACGACTGTTGCTTGCAAGTGCAGAGGCCCGCAGTGAGGCAGTGGCAGAAGCCATGACCACCGATTCGGTGGCGCGTGAACGAGTCCTCGCCAGGGCGGGGGTGAGTGGGTCTCTGACGGCGCTCCTGGCAGTCCCCCCAGATCGGGTGGCGGCTGTCGATGCCGCGCTCGGTCTGTGGGCAGGCGGCATCGTTGTACGGTCACGCGGAGACGTCGAGGAAGCTGCCGCCGAACTCAAAGCAGAGGGACTCGGCGGAGTTCCGCTGGTGACGGCCGGCACTCCTGCTCCGGCGTCTCCGGCCCGGGACGTCGCAACCCGATGGGGCATCGAGACACTGGTCGATCTCCTCGGCCCCGGCGCCGACCTGGACCTCGCCCGTCAGCTCCTCGGGGATGTCGTGGTGGCAGAGGAGTGGGCAACGGCATGGGAGATCGTGGCCCAGCATCCGAGCGTGCGCGTCGTCACTCCGGAAGGGGACCTGATCGAAGCCAACGGCGTGAGAATCGCCCAGCCCGACGGGGCCACTCCCGCGATGCTCGACACGGCTCTGGCTGCACTCGAGGATGCCGAGATCGGCTCTGCACGAGCCGAGAGCCTCCTGACCTCGACGAAGCGGGCTTTCGACGGCGCTCGGCACCTCGAACGTGAGGCGCTCGAGGCGCTCGAGGCGCTCGAGGCCAGGCTTGGAGCGATGACCGAAGCGCTGCGCATGAGGGACCGGGCCCGCACGGCTGCCGAAGACGAAATCGAGAGGCTGGAAGAGCGGCGGTCTTCCGTTGTCGAGGCCGCAGGCGACCGCGAAGCTCGCATCGAGCGGCTGCGAACCCGATTGGCCGATCTGGAAGGCGAGGAGGCCGAGCGCCAGCGGGCGTGGGAGCAGATGGCACAGCGGAGGCGGGAGGTCGAACTCCGGCTCGAACAGGCCAATCACGCTCGCCAGGAGGCTGCGGCCGCTCTCGGGGCCGTCATGGAGCGCCGGCGGATGCTCGAGGACCGCCTGAGAGTTGTCAGAGGCGAGCTCCAGTCGACGGTCGTTCGGCCGGTCGATCCCGCCCACGTGATGCGCCTGCAGGTCATCGAGGATCAATCGGTGCAGGCCCTGAAAGTGGTCAGAACCCATCTCGGAACGCTCCGCGACCGCCAAAGAGCGTTACGGCGGGAGGCCGGAGATGCCGGAGCTCGCCTCGCGACGGCTCGCACACGGCTCGAGGAGCTTCGGAACGCAGCCGAGATCGCCCGTCAGGAGATCTCCGCCGTCGCCGTCGAGATCGCCGAACTTCGGGTGCGTGGGGAGTCCGTGGCCGAAGGTCTACGCAGGGACGCGGACGCCTCGGTCGAAGAAGCACTCGAAGTGCCCCGTCCGGACGTCGACGAGGATCTCGAGTCGCTTCTCGCGAGCCACGAAGCAGAGCTCAGGCGGCTTGGACCGGTGAATCCGCTTGCGGCCCAGGAGTATCGAGACCTCCAGGAACGGTACGATTTCCTCGCCGCCCAGCTCGACGATCTCTCCTCGTCGCGCGCCGAGCTGCGTAAGGTGATCGCAGCGCTCGACGAGCGAATCGTCGAGGAGTTCACTGCGGCCTTCCAGGAAGTCGCCCGCTACTTCGAGGAGTATTTCGGGGTTCTCTTTCCCGGAGGCAAGGGAAGGCTTCGACTCGTGGACGGGTCGGATCCGCTCACCTCGGGCGTGGAGGTCGAGGCGATGCCGCTCGGCAAGAAGGTGAGCAGGTTGAGCTTGCTGTCCGGAGGCGAACGTTCGCTTGCCGCCCTGGCGTTCCTCTTCTCCGTGTTTCGAGCCAGGCCCGGGCCGTTCTATGTCCTCGACGAGGTTGAAGCCGCACTCGACGACGCAAACCTGCGGAGGTTTCTGCGACTTGTCGACCGGTTCCGCGAGCGCGCCCAGTTGCTGATCGTCACCCACCAGCAGCAGACCATGGAAGTCGCCGACATACTGTACGGTGTCACTCTCGAACGTGGCGGGTCGTCCCAGGTGCTGTCCCGCCGAATCCGCGAACGGTCACAGCCGGCATGACAACGACACAACTGATTCTCCTCGGCATAGCCGTACTGGTTGTCGCCGTCCTTCTGTTCCTCGTCGTTCGTCGAGGACACAACGGCGACGGGGTCGGTTCCCGGTCGACACTTGTCGATCGTCTCGAGAAAACCCGGACTGCCTTCGGAGCGAGACTGCACAGGCTCTTCGGATCCGGCGGTCGACTCGACGAGCGATTCTGGGAGGAGCTGGAGGAGGCGCTGATCGCTGCGGACCTCGGCGTGCTCGCGACGAGTGAGATCATCACTCGTGTTCGAGAACGACGCCCGAACGACCCGCTGGAGGCCAAAGGCGCACTCCGCGAGGAACTCATCTCCGAGTTCGGCGATCGTCATCGCGGCCTTCGCATGTCGGGCACTCCGTCGGCGATGATCGTCGTCGGGGTGAACGGGACAGGCAAGACCACGAGCATCGCAAAGCTCGCCGCGCATCTCGCTGCCACGGGGAGATCTCCACTCCTGGGTGCCGCCGACACGTTTCGCGCCGCGGCAGGTGCCCAGCTGCGCACCTGGGCGGAGCGGGTCGGCGTCGATATCGTTTCCGGTCAAGAAGGGGCAGACCCCGCCGCGGTCGCCTTCGATGCATACGAAGCTGCCAGAGCCCGGGGTCACGACATCGTCATCGTGGACACGGCAGGCAGACTGCACTCCAAGCACAACCTGATGCAAGAACTGGGAAAGATCGTCCGGGTGCTCGGCCGGGTGGCGGGCGAAGTGGACGAGGTACTCCTCGTCATCGACGCGACCAGCGGGCAGAACGCCGTGGTGCAGGCGCGAACGTTCACCGAGGCGGTGGGCGTGACCGGAGTCATCCTGACGAAGCTCGACGGAACTGCGCGCGGCGGTGTCGCCGTTGCCGTCGAGCGAGAGCTGGATCTGCCCGTCAAGTTCATCGGAATCGGTGAGGGAGTCCACGATCTGATCCCGTTCGTTCCTACGGAATTCGTCGATGCGATGTTGGAGGATGTATGAGTCCCGAAGAGCTGCTCGCCGAGGCGCGCGAAGTCGCCGAGAACGCCTATGCCCCCTATTCGGGGTTCCGTGTGGGCGCGGTCGTCGTGGCCGATGACGGATCGATCCATCGCGGCGCCAATTGGGAGAATGCCGCCTACCCGTCGGGGACCTGTGCCGAGGCGAGCGCGATCGCCTCGGCCGTCACCGCCGGCAAGACGATGATGAAGACCGTCGCAGTGGCGTGTATCGACGCCGGTACGGAGGCGGAGACGTTTCCGTGTGGGCAATGCCGGCAGCGACTCTATGAGTTCGGTGTCCAGACTGTTGTGGTTCCGGGTACCGACGGAACCGCAGAGACATACTCGCTCGACGAACTCCTTCCGCACGGGTTCCGGCTCGAGCACTGAGGAACGGCCCGGGAAGGTTCCGGGCCGCTCCGGTCTCAGTGTTCGCGAGCCTCGAGGGCCTCGATCAGCTTGGGGAGAACCTTGTGCACATCCCCGACGACGCCGAGGTCCGACAGTCCGAAGATCGGTGCCTCTTCGTCCTTGTTGATCGCGATGATGACCTTGGAGTCCTTCATCCCCACGACGTGCTGCATCGCCCCTGAGATGCCGCAAGCGATGTAGACGTCGGGCTTGACGGTCTTGCCGGTCTGTCCGACCTGGAAGGAGTAGGGAACCCACCCGGCATCGACGACGGCGCGCGTGGCCCCCATGGCTCCGCCGAGAAGATCGGCAAGTCGCCTGGTCAGATCGAGATGCTCGGCCGAACCGAGCCCGCGGCCGGCGGATACGACGATCGACGCTTCCTCCAACTGCGGGCCTTCGCGCTCTTCCACGTGGACATCGGTGATGATGGCGGTGCCGGCCGCCCCAACATCGGGAAGGGCGACCGGGACGACGTCCGGCGTGGATGCCTCTGTGGGCTCCGGCGGGAATGATTTCGGTCGGACGACCACGAGATGCGGCTTCTCGGCCAGGAACGCGGTCTCGATGATCTCGGTGCCGCCGAAGACCTCATTGACGACCTTGAACGTGTCACCATCGACAACGACGTCGGTGACGTTGGAGATCACGGGACGTCCCATCCGGGCGCTGAGGCGCCCCGCGATGTCGCGGTCCGTCGGGGTCAACCCGAACATGATCACGTCCGGCTGCTCGGCGCCGGCAAGGTCGGCTATTGCCGCCGCGGCGGCGGCGGTCGGCAGATGATTGTCCGGGATCATCTGATAGACGGTCTGCGCTCCATGGCTTCCGAGGAGTCCGAAGATCTCCTCCGATCCCGTGCCCAGGTAGACAGCGGCCCGTGAACCGGCGAGCGAGCGCGCCTTGGAGAGCATCTCGAGCCCGATCTGGGCCGGGTTGCCTTGTGACTCTTCGACGAACACCCAGACTTTCATCAGATCACCTTCGCTTGCTCGAGCACCTCGATGATTCGCAGGTGTGCTTCGCCCTCATCTTCGATGATCTCGCCGGCGGCACGTTTCGGTGCAGGGCGGACTTCGAGGATCTCCTGGGTCGCCACCGGCGTCACTCCGAGCTCGGAGACGCCGATCTGTTCGATCGGCTTCTTCTTGGCGGCCATGATCCCCTTGAACGTGGGATAGCGGGGTTCGACGACGCCGGAGGTCACGGTGATCAACACCGGTGTGGGTGCTTCCACGACCTCGTATCCGTACTCGGTCTGACGCTGGATGCGGATCGTGTCGCCATCTCGCTCGAGATGCTTCGCAAAGGTCAGGGACGGCACTCCGAGCAACTCTGAGAGCTGCTGGGGGAGCACCCCGCTGGAACCATCGGTCGACTCCGTGCCGGCGATCACCAGATCGAACCCTTCGTTACGGATCGCTGCCGCCAGGACCTGGGCCGTCACCCACGAGTCGGCTCCTCGCAGCGAATCGTCTTCGATCACGATGGCCTTGTCGGCACCCATCGCCAGTGCCTGGCGGATGCCCTGGAGGTTTCCTGCGGGTCCCATCGAAACGAGGGTCACCGAGCCTTCGGTCTGTTCGGCAACCTGCAGACCCATCTCGACGCCGTAGCGGTCGGTGTCATCGAGGATCTGGTCTGTCGGCCGCTCCAGGAAGTGTGTCTCGGGATCCAGGTGATAGGGAGCCGCTGGGTCTGGAATCTGTTTCGTGCAGACCAGGACTTTCATCGGCGTGCACTCCTCTCCGGTTGCGTTCGCGAATGCTAGCAATCGGTGTCGTGTGCCTCACTCTCACAGAAGCGGAAGCAGGTGGTCGAGCAGGCCGGTGAAGCGGGTGCGGGCTTCGGCCGCCGTCTCCTGGACCTCTTCATGGGAGAGCGGCGCATCCGAGATGCCGGCTGCCAGATTGGTCACCAGGGAGATTGCGAGTACCGCCGCACCCATGTGGCGCGCCGCGATCGCCTCCGGAACGGTCGACATCCCGACGAGATCCCCTCCGAGGCGGGCCACCATCCGAATCTCTGCCGGCGTCTCGTAGGAAGGGCCCGTCAGCCAGGCGTAGACACCCTCTCCGAGGCGGACTCCGGCATCTCGAGCCGCTCGATGTGCGATTGCGCGCAAGGCCGCAGAGTAGAGATCCGTCAGGTCGGGAAAGCGAGGGCCGAGGCGAGTGTCGTTGGGACCGATGAGGGGGTTGCGTCCGGTGAGGTTCAGATGATCACGGATGAGCACGAGGTCGCCGGGTTCGAGGCCTTCTCCTACGCCTCCGGCGGCATTGGTGAGCACGATGGTCTCGCAACCGGCCTCGACCGCCACTCTGACCCCGAAGACGACCTCATCCAGTGACCGTCCTTCATAGAGGTGTGCCCTGCCGGAGAGGATCAGGACAGGACCGTCCATGTCGGCCGAGTACAGGGTTCCGTGATGCCCTTCCACCGTGGGAACGGGCCATTTCGGGATGTCCGTGTACGGAATCGCCACCGCCCCGGGGAGTGTCGAGGCGTAATCACCGAGTCCCGAGCCGAGTACGACGGCAACCTCGTGCTCACCACGACCGGAACGCGCGGCAATCGTCGCGGCGGCCGCCTTGATCATCTCGTACTGCATCAGCGCACCTCCTCGAGGACGTGCGGCATCGGTTCCGGAGGTTCATCGCCGATCTCCCATGCGCTTGCGAGCAGCCTGGTTGCAGCCTCCAAACGCCCTTCATCGTTCCAGGCGACCGTTGCGAGTGGCTCACCGACAGCGACCACGTCTCCCTCTTTGGCCAGGACGGTGACACCGACCGCGGGATCGATCAGGTCTTCCTTTCGTTCCCTCCCTGCACCGAGGTGCATGGCACCCACACCGATCTTGAACGCGTCGCAACGTGTGACGACGCCGTCCCGGGTGGCGGGAAGGTGCGTCCGATGCGCCGGCTGCGGCAGAATATCCGGGTTCTCGACGACTCTCGGATCACCACCCTGGGCATCGATCACCTCGGCGAATTTCGCCAGGGCGCTTCCGTTCGAGATGGTCGCTTCCAGTGCGCTTCGAGCATCGTGACGGTCCTTGGCCGCTCCACCGAGGATCAGCATCTCTTCTCCGAGGCGAAGCGTGATTTCGGTGAGGTCCCGCGGGCCTTCACCCCTGAGGACGGCGAGGGATTCGACGATCTCGGAGGCGTTGCCGACCTCCCTGCCCAACGGCTGTTCCATCGGAGTCAGCAGCGCGACGACCGGTACGCCGTGAGCTGCTCCGAGATCGACCATCGTACGTGCCAGCAGGCGGGCCCGCTCCATGTCGCGCATGAATGCGCCGCGGCCGACTTTCACATCGAGGACGAGACCGTCCAGGTCCTCGGCGAGCTTCTTCGACATGATCGACGATGCGATCAGGGGGATCGACTCGACCGTCCCCGTGGCGTCCCTGAGCGCGTAGAGCTTGCGATCTGCCGGGACGAGCGTCTCCGATTGGCCGGCGAGGACGAGGCCTGTTCGAGCGAGGAGTGCGGTGAAGGTCTCTGGATCGAATTGCGTCGTGAATCCCGGAATCGTCTCGAGTTTGTCGAGGGTGCCGCCGGTGTGCCCAAGACCGCGGCCGCTCATCATCGGCACTCGGACACCGGCGGCGGCGACCATCGGCGCAAGAGGAATCGAGACTTTGTCCCCGACACCGCCGGTGGAGTGCTTGTCGATCTTCTTGCCGGGGACGGTGGCGAGATCGAGAACGTCTCCCGAGTGCAACATCGCCTCGGTCCAGGCGGCGAGCTCATCGGCGTCCAGGCCGTTGAAGAAGATCGCCATTGTCATTGCCGACATCTGGTAGTCGGTGACGGAGCCATCCGTGTACTGGTCGATGAGCCAGGTGATCTCCGCCGGGGACAACGCTGCCCCGTCTCGCTTGCACTGGATGAGTTCGACCGTGTTCATGTTGAGTTTCTCGGAGTATCGGCGACCGCGCGCGCTTCGGCGATGTCGCCGTAGAACCGGGACATCACAGGGTCCCGAACAGGCGGTCGCCCATGTCGCCGAGGCCCGGCTGGATGAAGTAGTTGGAACTGAGGTCTCGATCCAGCGACGCCGCCACGATGTGTACGTCGGGATGGTCACGCTCCATGCGTTCCACACCGGGAGGAGCAGTGACGACACAGAGGGCCGTGATGTCTCTCGCACCGTGTTCCTTGACCTTGTCCACTGCCCACGACAGCGATCCGCCGGTCGCGAGCATGGGCTCCAGGATCAGGACGTTCGTGTTCGCCAGGTCCGGGAATTTCGTGTAGTACTCGAGGGGCTCTGCCGTCTCTTCGTCCCGCTGAACTCCTGCAAAGCCCACCTTGACAGCCGGAAGCAGGTCGAGGACGGCATCGAGAAGTCCGAGTCCGGCTCGGAGGACGGCTACGGCGACGATGTTGCGATCCAGCCGATAGCCGACCGTCTCCTCGAGGGGCGTCTCGACGGGGAATTCTCGCAGCGCGATGTCGGTCGTGGCCTCGATCAGCAGGGTGTAGGCGAGGCGTCGGGTCGTCTCGCGGAAGCGCTCGGTGGACGTGCTGCGATCCCGTAGGACCGTGAGGTAGTGCCTTGTGAGGGGGTGTTGGACGATCGTGAGGCTCACAGAGGTTCCTTCCGGGTGACTGCTCGTAGGCTACTCGCCCTCGCGAACGGTGCTTTCGTCGCTCGGACCCTTCAAGACGCCAGATCGCTGCGGCGACCGCCGGCGGCAGCGCGGCCCCCAGTCACTACGCTTACCCAACATGCGAGCTGTAGCCATCATCGGGGATGGCATCGTCCTGGGCGTGCTGTCGGTCGTGGGTTTTGCCATGCACGAAACCATGACGGAGTCGTCGAGGCTGCTTGTCACAGTTCTGTCCTTCCTCGTCGCGTGGGCTTGGATTGCCCCCTGGTTCGGCGTTTTCGGTGACGACGTGCTTACCGACCCGAGACGTGTCTGGAGGGTCCTGCTCGCCTGGGTGGCCGCAGCTCCGTTCGGTGTGGTACTCAGGGCGTTTCTCCTTGGCCTGACGGTTTCGCCGATCTTCGTCATCGTGATGACCGTCGTGACCGGAGTGGGGCTCATCGTCTGGCGTGAAATCCTCGCCTGGCGGTTCGGTGCCCGCTCGGCTCCCACTGTCTGACCGGCCCGGTACAATCCTGCCGTGTTCGAATCGCTCTCCACCCGCCTGAACGACGTCTTCTCCCGGCTGCGCGGAAAAGGCCGGCTCGGCCCAACGGACGTCGATGCGACCCTGCGTGAGATCCGCCTCGCGTTGCTCGAAGCGGACGTCAATGTCACGGTGGTCAAAGCGCTACTCGCACGGGTACGCGGGCGGGCCGTCGGTGCGGAGATCACCAAGAGTCTCACCCCCGGCCAGGAAGTCATCAAGATCGTTCATGAGGAACTGATCACGACGCTCGGCGGAGCGGCGGTGCCTCTACGAAAGGCCGAAGAGCCACCCCTGACGATCCTCATGGTCGGTCTCCAGGGATCCGGAAAGACAACCTCTGCCGTGAAGCTGGCACGTCTACTCAAGCAGCGAGGCCACCGGCCGCTGCTCGTGGCAGCCGACCTCCAGCGGCCGGCCGCCGTCGAGCAGCTCATCACACTGGGTGAACGCATCGGCGTGCCCGTCTCTACGAATCGCAAAGTCAAGCCACCCAGGTTGGTCAAGGCGGCGATGAAACGGGCAACCAGTGACGGTAACGACGTGGTGATCGTCGACACGGCAGGCCGTCTCCAGGTCGACCAGGAGCTCATGCGCGAGCTCGGAGATGTCGAGAAGGCGGCGGACCCCGACGAGGTCTTGCTCGTGGTCGACGCGATGACGGGGCAGGATGCGGTGAACGTCGCCAAAGGATTCCTCGACCGGGTGGGGCTGACCGGTATCGTCTTGTCGAAACTCGACGGTGATGCGAGAGGCGGAGCAGCGATCTCCGTGCGCGAAGTCACCGGGTGCCCGATCAAGTTCGCCGGCGTCGGGGAGAAACTCGGAGACTTCGAACCGTTCCATCCGGACAGGATGGCGTCACGAATCCTCGGCATGGGAGACGTGCTGACGCTCATCGAGAAAGCCGAGGACGCGTGGGACGTATCCGAAGCCGAGGCGATGGCGGACAAGATGCGCACCGCTTCGTTCACCTTCGAAGACTTTCTCCGACAGTTCCAACAGATCCGCCAGATAGGTCCGCTCGACCAAGTGCTTGCTATGCTGCCGGGCGCCGGTTCGATGTTCCGCAACGTTCAGGTGTCGGATGATGACCTGGGCAGGGTCGAGGCGATCATCCGTTCCATGACCCCGGAAGAGCGACGGAGCCCCAAGCTGATCGACGGGAGCCGCAAGCGGCGGATAGCCGCCGGATCCGGATCGTCGGCACAGGCGGTCAACGGACTGTTGAAGCAATTCAACGAAGCACAGAAGATGATGAAGATGATGGCGCAGGGGAAGTCGATCCCCGGCCTGAGGAAGATGAGGTGACGACATGGCGGTGAAGCTCCGCCTGATGCGGATGGGGAAGAAGAAGCAGCCGACCTACCGGGTCGTCGCTGCCGATGTTCGGTCGCCTCGCGACGGACGTTTCCTCGAGATCGTGGGCCGGTACGATCCTCGTCAGGATCCGTCCCTGATCGAGATCGACAACGAGAAGGCCCTGGCCTGGCTCCGAAACGGGGCGCAGCCGACCGATACGGTGCGGCGACTCCTCGAGAAATCGGGCGCATGGTCGATGTTCAAGGTGGCGAAGGGCGAGATCCATACGGTTGGAGATGACGAATGAGTAGAGGTTCCATCGTCGAACGTGTCGTCGGGTATGTCGTCACGCAAATTGTCGATCATCCCGACGAGGTCGACCTGACGCTCGTCGAAGAAGGCCCCGAGGATGTCGTGGTCGAGGTCCGTACCGTGAAATCGGATATGGGTCGGGTGATCGGGCGCCGTGGCCGGGTCGCTCGCGCTGTCCGGACCCTCGCCCGGGCCGCCGGTGACGAGGAAGGTCTCCACGCCGGAGTCGAGTTCATCGATTGAACGTTCGCGTCGGACGAATTCTGAAGGCCCATGGGATCAGGGGCGAGGTCGTTATCATGTCCGAGTCGGACAGTCCGGAGCGGTTCGTCCACGGGGCCACCTTCATCACGGACTTCGATACCACACTGGTATTGCGCGGCGTTCGGGTTCACAAAGACGGGATGCTCGTCGCGTTCGAGGGAGTCACCGATCGCAATGCCGCCGAAGAACTCCGCGGCACGACACTCTTCATCCCGGTCGACGAACGACGGAAGCTCGAAGATGACGAGTTCTGGCCGGAGGATCTCGAAGGACTCGAGGTCCGGGATCCGCAGGGCCGCCCCCTCGGGAGGATCACGGGGGTCATCGTCGGAGACGCGCAGGATCGGCTCCTGATTCACAGCGGTGACCGGGCCGTCGAGGTCCCGTTTGTCGAGGAACTCGTCCCGGACGTTCGGCCGGAATCGGGATTCGTCACGGTCGTTCCGATCGAGGGCCTGTTCAGTTCAGAACCAGATTGATTGTCACGTCCTGGTCGGCGTCGTCCCCGACGGTGAGCCGGAGCTTGCCTTGCGGACCCGTCTCGAGCGTTACCGTGAACTCTCCCCACGCGCTCAGGTAGTCCGTCGCCATGGTGACACGCTCCTCTGCGACCACGTCTGCCTTGATGAGGCGCACAACGACATTGGCCTCGAATGTTCGGGAGTAACCCGTGACGATGAGTGGATAGTCGGCCCTGCCCTCCCTGGGTGTGAGCACGACGACCAGATCGCTCCGCGCCGCGACGGGCGGAAGGGCGGGGCCGCCCGGATCCAGCTCCACGATGATCTGTGCCGGCGATTCGGTCACCACGGTGCGGGCCATGGCCGCAGCACCGAGATGTGCATCGACGTACAGTGATCCGTCGGCCGATCGCACGACGTATGCCCGATCGATGAGCGGGAGTTCGAAGACTCCGTCGGTGATGTTCGTGTCGGTGACGTCGGGGAGGAACACTCGTACCACGCCGAGGTCTCGCAAGAACACCACTCGTGTCCGACCGACCGAAGTGGCCGGCGCTCCGGCGTCGGTCGCCAGGCTGATGATGAACCGATCGCATTCTCGATCCTGCACGCCGTTCAGACCGGAGATGCGTGTTGCATCCCCGCTTCGACTATCCAAGGCGAAGAGCTCTCCGTCCTCGGAGAACGTCTCTCCGACTCCACATGACGACGATCGCGGGCCAGTCGTGGTCGGCGGCGCCGGAGAGGAGGTGGTCGTGGCCGTTGTGGCCCTCGTGGCAGGTGTGCTCCCCGGCGAGGACACACAAGCAGAGGCTATGAGCGAAACGGCCACGAACGCGATGAGTCTGCGCACACCGGAAGGGTAGCTGCGACATCGCGAAGCCCTACTTCGCGATGTCGGCGCAGCAGCCGGTCAGAGTTGTGCTCCCATGCGTTCGAGCAGATCGACGACGCGACTCGAGTAACCCCACTCGTTGTCATACCAGGAGATGACTTTGACGAAGTGACCGTCGATGACCTTTGTCAAGTCGGCATCGAAGATGCTCGAGTGCGGGTTTCCGACGATGTCGCTCGAAACGATCGGGTCTTCGTTGTATTGGAGGATGCCGCGCATATCGCCTTCGGAGGCGGCGCGCATCACCGCCTTCACCTCCTCCTCGGTGACGTCTTTGGCGAGGACGGCGACCAGGTCGACGAGTGAGCCGTCGGGTACGGGAACGCGCATGGCCATGCCGTCCAGCTTTCCGGCAAGCTCCGGGATCACGAGACCGATGGCCTTGGCCGCGCCGGTCGTCGTAGGGGTGATGTTGGCTGCAGCCGCCCGGGCACGCCGGAGATCGCTGTGAGGCATGTCGAGCAATCGCTGGTCGTTCGTGTAGGCGTGGATCGTGGTCATCAGGCCACGGCGGATGCCGAACGAGTCGTTGAGCACTTTGGCGATCGGAGCGAGGCAGTTCGTTGTGCAGGAGGCGTTGGACACCAGGGTGTCGGAGGGATCGAGCGTATCGTCGTTGACGCCGATCACGATCGTCGCGTCAACAGGCTCCTTTGCAGGTGCCGTCAGAACGATCCGCTTGGCTCCTGCTGCGAGGTGAAGGTCCAGCTTGTCCCTCGTGCGGAACACGCCCGTCGATTCGATGACGATATCAACGCCGAGTTCCTTCCATGGGAGTTGCGCAGGATCACGCTCCTCGAGCATCTTGACGGTCTGGCCACCGGCGTGCATGAAGCCGCCATCGAGTGAGATCTCACCGGGGAAGCGACCCATGTTCGTGTCGTACTCGAGCAGATGGGCCAGGGTGGCGTCGTCGGTGAGGTCGTTGACGGCGACGATCTCGATCGGTGTGTCCGGTCGTTCGGCAACGATACGGAAGGCAGCCCTTCCGATGCGTCCGAAACCGTTGATGGCGACTTTCATCGAGGGGTTCCTCCTCACAGCTCAGAAGCGGCACGATGGCCGCAAGTGCCTTCATGATACTCGTGCGAAGGGTGTGACTTGACCACGGCACGTGATAGCGTTGCTGGTCATGCGGCATCCTGCTCCCGACCCGAGCCTGGCGCTGGAATACCTCACGGGGCACCGTTCCGCCGAGCCGCTCTGCCGCGAAGCGCGCAGGCTGCGCGACGCAGGCAAGGGCAGGACGGTCACGTACAGTCGCAAGGTGTTCATTCCTATCACGACCCTCTGCAGGGACCGCTGTGCCTACTGCACGTTCGCCAGGCCCCCCGGTGCCGGTGGTGAGTACATGACACCGGAAGAAGTCATGGCCATGGCGAGGGTGGGGGAGCGCTACGGGTGCACCGAGGCGCTGCTCACGCTCGGGGATCGTCCGGAGGCGAGATGGTCGGAGGCACGCTCGTTCCTGGATCGGCAGGAGTGCGCCTCCACCCTCGGGTACGTGCAGCGAATGTCGGAGCGGATCGTGACCGAGACATCGCTGTTTCCTCACGCGAATGCCGGAGTGATGGACGAAGGCGCCATCGAGGCGCTCCGGCCGAGCAACGTGTCGATGGGATTGATGCTCGAAAACGTCTCCCCCCGGCTGATGAAAGCCGGCATGCCGCATTTCGGCAGTCCCGACAAGGATCCGGCCGTCAGAGTCGGGACCATCGAGGCGGCAGGCCGGGCCAGAGTGCCGTTTACCACCGGCGTCCTGGTCGGAATCGGCGAGATGCCCGAAGAGATCGTCGACAGTCTGTTCGCCCTCGCGGCCCTGCATGCCCGCCACCGCAATGTTCAGGAGATCATCGTGCAGAACTTTCGTGCGAAGGCCGACACGCCGATGCGGCGTAGCGCAGAACCAACGCCCGAGTTGGTTTCGAGGGTCGCGGCACTCGCCAGATGGATCTGTGGAGCGGAGATGAACATCCAGGTGCCGCCCAATCTGACCGACCGGTTCGAGGTCTATCTCGATGCGGGTGTCAACGACTGGGGTGGCGTTTCGCCGGTGACGATCGATTGGGTCAACCCCGAACAGCCGTGGCCTGATCTGGACGAACTGGAGAGTCGGACCGAAGCAGCCGGCTTTCACCTGCGAGCGAGACTGCCCGTGTATCCGGAGTTCATCGACGCGCAGTGGATCGATCCGGCTCTGCTGGTGCGCGTCCGATCAGCGACGGACGCTTCCGGATTCGCGTTGGTGCGCGCGCCGGCATGAGACCGATTACGTTCTGCAGACTCTCGGGTCCGGGTGCGGTGACCACCGAGCTGCCGCGGGCTTCCGTCGAGGATGTCCGGACCGCAAGCGATGCAGGGCTTCTGGCCGTCTCGGTAGGTCCGGGGGAGGGGGATCCGGCAGCGTGGGTCCTCACGGGCGACGAGACAACCTTCGTGCAGGGCGTCGCAGGATGGCGTGTCACCGTGCTGCACGAGGGGCGAAGAGCTGCAGTCCTGGATGCACTGGTGCGTAGCGGAGCTCGCTTCCTCAGGTCCGATCGGCCGGCGGAGGCCGCGACGCTGACGTCGCTGCCCGGGGTCGACGCCGAGGTGTCGACCCCGGCTTGTGACGTGGCCGAGGCACTTGCCTGTGTGCAGGAGGGCGCAACCGACCTGCTGTTCGGCGACTGGGACGACGAACAGATCGGCCGCCTGCGTGATGCCCTCGAGGTGCCTCTCATCGAGCGCACGGCTTTTCCCTCGAGTATCGCGCTCGATGCGGTACGCGCAGAACTCACGGGTTCGACCTGGACGACCTACCTTCGACTCGTGGACGGAGTGGGGGCGGCGCGCCGCCGGGACGAATGGGCTCCTGGAAAAGACATGCCGATTCCGGCCCCTCCGGGCCGCATGTCGGCGGAATGGGCCGATACCGCATGGATGACGGCTGTCGTGTCGGACCCGATCACTGGAGCAACATCGGACGTGAAACGCATTCTGGGTCGGTCCCTGGATGGCAACCCGCCGACTCGCAACGAGATCGAAACGCTTTTCCAGGCACGGGGAGGCGACGTCGAGGCAATTGCCTGGACCGCCGACCGTCTGAGGGTCGAGGCCGTTGGGGAGACGGTCACCTACATCGTCAACCGGAACATCAACTACACGAACGTGTGCACGTACAAGTGCCGGTTCTGCGCGTTCTCGAAAGGTCCTCGAAGTCTCGATCTGCGTGGCACGCCGTATTTGATGAGTGTCGAAGATGTCGTCCGTATGGCGTCGGAAGCGTGGGATCGGGGCGCCACCGAAGCGTGTCTCCAGGGCGGCATTCATCCGGGCTTCACCGGCGACTTCTATCTCGAACTGGTCGAGGAGATCAAGGCCGTCCTGCCGGGGATACACATTCACGGGTTCACGCCTCTCGAAGTCTGGCAAGGTGCAGAGACACTGGACATCTCGGTTCGTGACTACCTGAAACGACTTCGTGATGCCGGGCTCGGGTCGTTGCCCGGCACTGCCGCCGAGATCCTCGACGATCGCGTACGCATTCACCTCTGTCCGGACAAGATCACGACCGCCGAGTGGGCAGACGTGATGATGATCGCTCACGAGCTTGGGTTTCGATCCACCGCAACCGTCATGTTCGGGCACATCGATGACCCCGCGGCATGGGCGAATCATCTCGAGGTGGTGCGGACCATTCAGCGCCGTACCGGCGGGTTCACCGAGTTCGTGCCCCTACCGTTCGTACACATGGGGGCGCCGATCTACCTGCAGGGAAACTCGAGGATGGGGCCAACGTGGGATGAGGTCGTCCTCATGCATGCCGTCGCGCGGATCGCGTTCGACGGTCTGATACCGAACGTCCAGGCGTCATGGGTCAAGCTCGGGTTGGATGGAGCGTGTCGGCTGTTGGATGCCGGCTGCAACGACCTGGGCGGGACCCTCATGGGCGAGGCCATCACGAGGTCGGCAGGCGCTTCTCACGGCCAGGAGATGACCGTGGGGCAGTTCGAGGACCTGATCCGGTCTGCAGGCAGGGTGCCGTCGCGGCGAACGACGCTCTACGAGATGTTGCCCGGGCTCTCGGCACTGGCCGGCCGCTCGGAATAGGCGGCGGGATCGGGATGGCGATTGAAAGTTGACAGCGTGACGTCGATGTGACATCATGATGATGTCATGCAGAGTCTTACCGTTCTCGCCAAGCTCGAAGAAGCCATCACGCGCCAGGTCGGTCTTTCCGGTGAGGATGCCGCAGTGGAGGCGGCGGCCGAGGCCATGCTCGGAGTGCTGGATGCGACCGTGCGCCAGATCGTCATCGACCTCGCCCAACAGGCGGCGATCGAAGTCTCGGCCCAGCTTCCCGGCTACGAGGTCGAGGTCGTGATATCCGACGGCGAACCGGAACTTCGCGTGCGGGCTTCCGAAGCGGGCGGCGAAGTCGCACCCGGGTCGTACGAGGCACGGCTCACACTGCGTCTTCCCAACAGCATCAAGGAACTGATCGAAGACGCCGCGGCCGACACAGGAGATTCGGTGAACTCCTGGGTCGTAAAGACGCTGTCCACGAGAGTACGCGTGCGACATGGCGGCAAGGGCAAGCGGATCTCAGGGACCGTGGAGCTATGAGCAACCGGCACGAGTCCTTCGAGGTGGGGGAGCGTCCCAGAGTCTCGATTCGACTTGGATCGGGCAGTGTGCGGATCGTTCCCGGTCAGGCCGGGAGGATCGACGTGGATGCTCGGGGTCGATCGGCGGATTCGGTCACCATCGATCAGGCAGGCGGCCTCGTGAGCGTTCGTCAGGAACAGGATCGCTCTCTCCGAGGCTCGCTCGATGTGACGTTCTCGGTTCCTCCGGGAACGGGAGTCGTCGCATCGCTGGCATCGGCCACTCTCGACGTCGAGGTACCGCTCGAAGACCTGAACGTCTCGGCGGCCTCTGGTGATCTGCGTGTCGGCGACGTGCGGCGAGAAGTGCTCGTCAAGACGGCATCGGGAGACGTCGAGATCGCCACGATCGAAGGGAAGGGCAAACTCAACGCGGCATCCGGAGACATCCGGATTCGGACCGTCCACGGAGATTCGACAATCAACACGGCGTCGGGTGATATCGACATCGACGAGGCCCGTGGAGACCTCGTGCTGCGGTCCGTATCGGGGGATATCACCGTGGCCCGATACCTTGGATCCGACATCATCACGAGCACGGTATCCGGCGACACCACCGTTCGGATCCCACCTGGGCGCAGCGCCGATGTCGATCTGCGCAGCCTGTCGGGACGCATCAAGCTCCCTTCATCGCCGGGATCCGGGCAGGTCGGGGGAGACAAGATCCACGTTCGGATCCGATTCAAGTCCGTTTCGGGAGACTTCGAGTTGGCTACTCCGGACTCTTGAGCGTGACGGCCGTCCCGATCGCGCCGATGAGGACGATCCTATCGATTTCCTGAATCTCGATTCTGACTCCGACCACCGCGTGCGCCCCCCGGGAGAGTGCCTGATCGACCATCGATCGGATCGCACGGCTTCTGGTGGCGGGAAGATCGTGCTCCACGTCCGTGAGTGTCGCATCACCCGCGACAATGCCGAGGAACGTGTCGATCTCCCAGGCGCCCACCTCCGGAGTGGTCGTGATGATGGGTCGCCACGTGGAGCGGCCGCCCTTTTGTTGGACCCACCCTTGGGCGGCATCCTGCCATCCGGCTCCCCACGTCACCGAGCCACTCTCGACCGCGGTTGCTCCTTTGTCCAAGTCGGAAACGTCGAGCAGAGATCCCTCCTCGGGTAGCACCGGTTCGAGGATCTCGATGTCGGGTTCTTCGATGGCGCTGATGGCCTCTTCGACGGCTTCGTCGAGGTCGGCGGCTTCGTCGAGGTTGGTGGGTTCGTCGGCTGCCGGTGGTTCGATGTCGGGTTCTTCGATGGCGCTGAGGGCCTCGGCGACGGCTTCGTCGAGGTCGGCCGGGTCGTCGGGGTCGGTGGGGTCGGCGGCGGCCGGGGGT